>JALSSG010000172.1 GCA_026984355.1 Hydrogenothermaceae bacterium | reverse complement strand
TCTTGAAGGGTTTTTTTAAATATTTCTAAATTTTTTACTTCTAAAGTCAGCCCTGCAGCAGCAGAATGACCGCCAAATTTGTTTAAAAGATATGAAGTTTCTTTTAATATATCAAATATATTTAATCCGGCTATGCTTCTTGCAGAACCTACAGCTTTTCCATTTTTTATAGATAAAACTATTGATGGTACTCTATATCTTTCTGCTAACTTTCCTGCAACAATCCCTACTACACCTTCATGCCAGTTATGAGACCAAACAACAATAGCTGAACAATTTTTTTGATTTTCTATCATTTCTTGGGCTTCTTTAAACGCTAAATCTGTTAGTTTTTGCCTTTTTTTGTTTAAAAACTCAAGTTCCTGAGATAAAACACTGGCTTTTTTATAATCTCGTGTAATAAGAAGCTTAACAGCTTTTTTAGCATCGTCAATTCTTCCAGATGCGTTGAGTCTTGGAGCAAGGATAAATCCAACATCAAAAGATGATATGTCTCTTTCTAAAGATGCACTTTCAAGTAAAGCTTTTATACCAACTCTTGTTTTTTTATTTATTTCTTCTAAGCCTTTTTTTACTAGTATCCTATTTATTAATGATAAAGGAACTACATCTGCTATAGTTCCTATGGATACTATATCCAGATATGGTTTTAATTTTATATCAAGTTTTAGAATAGACCTTAAAGCTATCATTAGATAGAAGCTAAGCCCTACAGATGCAAGATGTTTAAATACTGGGTTTAAATCTTCGTGTAATTTTGGATTTAGGATAAAGATATTTTCCTGTTTCCATGTTCTATCTTTTGGTTCATGGTGGTCTAGTATATAAACTTTTAGACCTAATGATTTAGCATATAAGAGCTCTTCATAGGAGCTAGTACCGCTATCTACAACTATCATTACATCTGCAACAGAAGCTATTTTTTTTATAGCGTTTTTGTTTAGTCCATATCCTTCAGAAAATCTGTTTGGTATGTAATACTTTACTTTCACTCCTATATCGGTAAAAAAGTTTGCAAGTAATGCTGTACTTGTTATACCGTCTGCATCATAATCTCCATAAATAGCTATTTTTCTTCCTTTTTTTATATCTTGTGCAAGGCTATAAGCAACAATTTCAATATCTTTAAATAGTGATGGATGTAGAAGATTTTTCAAATCTGGTAGTATTTTTTCTTCATCTAATTCCTGAAAGAGAGTTTTTCTATTATAGATAAGTTGGCCTAGGACTTTTCCAAATTTTTCGACAACATAAGAAGGTGGTATATTACGTTCTGATAGGTCAATCCAGTCATAACCAGATAAAGATATTTTCATAGTATTCCTTTCTTTTAATTTATTAGAAATATCTGGAAACTTCATTATATCATATTAGGTAGTTTAACTAATAATTCAATTCAGGAGTAAGTCTTATGGGAAAAGTAATAAAATTTCCTGGTTCTGATGGAAACAATAAAGAAAATAAAAAGAAAAATTTTGAAAAGATAGATTTTTCAACTCAGCAAATTTTAAAAGATGCAATAGAAGAGTATCTTCTAAACAATTTTGCAGTAAAGAATGTTCTTGGTATGGATATAGTATATAAAATGAATGATTCTGGTGAATTTGGAGCTATTGGAGTTGTGATTTATGAACATAAAAGAAGAGGTGGTACTTTTCAGGCGGACTTTATAACGAAAGGTCTTTTTAATAAGAAAAATAAAACAGCTTCAATTTATGAACTTGCATTCTCTGCTGGAGAACCTGACCTTTACAGGTCTATTTATAATTATCTTAAAGCAAAAAAACTATTACCTCCTGTCACAGGTTGATTAATATTTTAAAAGCAATATAATTGATTAAATTGTGTATTTTACGAAATTCTATACAACAAAAATTAATCAGGAGAGAAAGTCATGGCACTTCCAACATTAAGAATTGGCAAACATGAAGTTCAATATCCTATAATTCAGGGAGGAATGGGTGTTGGAATTTCATGGGAAAATCTAGCAGGTAATTGTGCAAAAAATGGAATTATAGGAGTTGTATCTGCAGTAGGGACAGGCGCAAGACATCCACAACTGGTAAGACTAAAAAATGGCTATCCAATAGGAGCAAAAAATTCTCATAGTAGAGAAGCTTTGCATCAGATTTTAAAAGATGCAAGAGATATCGCAGGAAAAGATAGTGTTATTGGAGTAAATATACTCTGTGCTATTACTGACTATGGTAGAGTGGCAAGAGATGCTATAGAAGGAGGAGCTGACCTGATTATCTCTGGAGCAGGTCTTCCTTTGAGACTTCCAGAGTATGCAGAAGGTTATCCTGATGTTGCTCTTGTTCCTATAGTATCTTCAGCTAGAGCTTTAAGGGTAATATGTAAGCATTGGAAAAGAAAGTATAATAGATTACCAGATGCTGTTGTTTTAGAAGGTCCAAAATCTGGTGGTCATCAAGGTATTCCTTATGAAGATTGTTTTAAGCCAGAGTATCAGCTAGAAAACTTACTTCCAGAAGTTTTAGAAGAAAGAGATAAATGGGGAGATTTTCCTGTAATTGTAGCAGGCGGTATATGGGATAAAGATGATATTGAATATTTCATATCTCAGGGAGCAGCAGGGGTTCAAATGGGAACGAGATTTGTAGGTACCTATGAGTGTGATGCTTCTAACACTTTTAAAAAGGTAATTTTAAATGCTAAGAAAGAGGATATAAAACTTTTGAAATCTCCAGTAGGTTATCCAGCAAGAGGGATAATAACAAAACTTATTAAAGATATAGAAAATGGAACTGCTCCTAAGGTTAGCTGTATATCAAACTGTATCGTTCCATGTAATCATGGAGAAGAAGCAAAAAAAGTAGGGTATTGTATAGCAGAAAGACTTACTGATGCTTATAGAGGTAAATATGATACAGGTTTATTCTTTAGTGGTTCTAATGGTTATAGAATAAAGAGACTAGTACATGTTAAAGATTTAATTCGTGAGCTTACAGAAGGTATTCCATGTGGACAGGATGTTCCTGTATCAGAAAATGAAACCCAAGGAATTCCTACATTTATAAACATATAAAATTGATATGGTTTTTAAAAACTTATATATTATAATATTACATTTTATATATTCTTTAGAGGTGGTAAGATGTCTTTTCAATTTACAGAAGAGCAAATAAAAAGATACAGTAGACATATAATACTACCTGAGGTTGGTGGAAAAGGACAACAAAAATTATTAAATGCTAAAGTTCTTGTTATAGGAGCTGGTGGTTTAGGTTCACCTTCTTTATACTATCTTGCTGCTGCTGGTGTTGGAACACTTGGTATAGTTGATTTTGATGTTGTTGATTTCTCAAATCTTCAACGACAAATACTCCACTCAACAGAAAGAGTAGGTATGCCAAAGGTTGAATCAGCAAAAAAAACAATAGAGGCTTTGAACCCTGATGTCAAAGTTATCACTTATAATGAAAAAATACATAAGAATAACGTAATGGATATAATAAAAGAATATGATGTTGTTCTTGATGGTTCAGATAATTTCCCAACAAGATTTTTAGTAAACGATGCATGTTATTTTCTGAATAAACCTTTAGTCTCTGCAGCTATTCTTAGATTTGAAGGACAGCTTACTACTTTTGATTATAGAAATAAAGAAAACTCACCATGTTATAGATGTTTATTTCCAGAACCACCACCACCAGGACTTGTTCCAAGTTGTCAGGAAGCAGGTCTTTTAGGGGTAGTTGGTGGTATTATGGGAACACTGCAGGCTAACGAAGCTCTAAAGCTTATTTTAGAAATAGGAGAACCTTTAGTAGGTAAACTTTTAGTTTTTGATGCTCTTCATACAGAGTTTAATATAGTAAAACTTAGAAAAGATAAAAAATGTCCTTTATGTGGAGAAAAACCTACTATTAAAGAGCTAATTGAATATGAACAAGCTTGTGATGTTAGATTTTAGTTTGAGGTGATGTGAATGGAAAACATACAGGTAAATAGAGAATTAGATTTAAAAGGTGAAGTATGTCCATTTACATTTGTCAAAAGTAAATTAATACTGGAACAGATGCAACCAGGAGAGATTTTGAAAGTTATCCTTGATTATCAGCCTTCAGTAGAGAATGTTCCTAAAAGTATGCGAGAAGAAGGTCAAGAGGTTATAGAAGTAAAGCAAACTGGTGAAAATCTCTGGGAAGTTATAATAAGGAAAGTTAAATGAAGCTTTTAATAGTTCTTGCAAGTAATCCTTACTCTCATGATTTTAATACGGCTATAAAGCTTGCAAGAGCTGGTATTGAAAGGAATCATAATGTATCTATGTTTTTTATGGCTAATGGAGTTTACTCACTTGTTAGAGAAGAAATAAAAAATCTTGCAGAATTAGGAGTAAAGGTGTATTACTGTGCTCATAATGCAAATCAAAGAAGGATAAGTCCAGAAAGCTGGGCTGAAAGTAGCAGTATGTATGGGTTATCTAAGCTTGTTGGTGAAGCAGATAAAGTTATAATGCTGGATTGAAGGATATGGCAAAGAAAAAGGATATAGTATTTATACTAAAATCAAATCCATTTAGCTGGAAAGCATTTGAGGCTTTAAGACAGGCTGTTGGAGCCTCTATAGAACATAATATTACATTCATCTTTATGAAAGATGGAGTTTATACTCTAACAGATTGGAAACCTCAGCTAATAGGAATAGACCCTATAGATAAATCTATAGAATCACTTGGTATGATGAATGCCAGTATAATAGCAGAGAAGGAAGCTGTCAGGGAAAGAGGAATTTTATTTAAAGATTGGGGAGTAGAAATCCAAATAAAAGACAAAGAGGAAATCTGTGATATTATTAAGGATGCTGAGGTTGTGATAACATGGTAAACACAGTATGGATAATAAAAAGAATGGCAGATTTTCCGGAGTTGGAATTGATTGATGAAGAAGATATTATTATTCTTATACAGGATGCAGTTTTAAGAACACCTTCTTTAGATAACTGGTATGCATGTGAAGAAGATACAGTAGCAAGAGGAGTAAAAATATCTCAGGATAAACTTGTTTCTTATGCAGATATAATAGATATTATTGAAAAAGCAAATAAAGTTGTAGTCTGGTAGTGTGATAAAGTTAGGTATCACTCTTGGAGACCCAACAGGTATATCTCCAGAAATACTTTTAAAATCACTCCCTTCTTTACCAGATGCGTCTTATATAATTTATGGCTCAAAAAGTGTATTGGAGAAAACATCAAAAATTTTAAATATCCCTTTTAGTTTCTTTGAAATTTCTTCACCAGATAAAGTGTCTAAAAGAGGTTTTTACCTGATTGATGTATATGATAAAAATTTTGATATAGGAAAACCTTCTAAAGAATCAGGAAAAGCTGCTGTCGAATATCTTAAAACGGCGACTGATGATGTTTTAGCAGGACTAATTGATGGTATTATTACTCTTCCTATATCAAAACAGTATGTTATGGAAGCAGGGTTTAAGTATCCAGGTCATACTGAGTTTCTTGCAGAGAAATCAAAAGCTAAAGAGTATTCAATGGTTTTAATGTGTGATAAATTAAAGGTGGCATTGATAACAACGCATATTCCTTTAAAAGACGTTCCATTTTATATAACTACTAAGAACATAATTTCTAAAGTAAAACTTATAAATAAAGAGTTAAAACATAAATTTGGTATACCAAATCCAAAGATAGCAGTTTTAGGGTTAAATCCACATGCTGGCGATGGAGGAAATATAGGAAATGAAGAGTTGAAGGTAATTAGGCCAGCTTGTGAAATACTAAGAAAAGAAGGTATTGATGTTAGTTTACCACTTTCAGCAGATACTGCATTTAACAGGTTAGAAGAATTTGATATTTTTATAGCTATGTATCATGACCAGGGTCTTATACCTTTAAAACTTTTGTGTTTTAAAAAAGCGGTAAATATAACTTTTGGTCTACCATTTATTAGAACTTCTCCAGACCATGGAACAGGTTTTGATATCGCTGGAAAAGGTATAGCAGACCCTTCTTCTTTTATAGAAGCTGTTAAATTAGCATATGATTTAGTACTTAAGACAAAATACACAGGCTTTTGATAATCTAAAATCATAGAAAAATTCTGTAGGAAGGGACTTTTCTCTTTTTATACTAAGTGAAGGAACAATCAGACCACCCTGTGATACCTTTATATAAACTTCCTTTTCTCTGTTTACTCTAAATATCTTTATATCACTATAGCTTGCTCCGTGAGTTGGGACATTTATTCCACAATATATAAGATGTGCTCCTGGCTTTACAGGAACAACTAAAAACGTTTCATCGTTTAAAACACCTATAAAATTTTCATCTAAAAAACAGTTAACAGGTTTTGAAACACCTCTTATTCCATCATCTCTATATACAAATACAAGTGTTCTAACTTTTTTCTTTATAGAATTGACAAGATAGTATGTTCTTTTTTCGTCATATGTTGATACTCTTTTTCCACATGATGTAATTATTATTGTTGTAGATAGAAGTGTTAAAAAGATAATAACTTTTCTTATCATAAATTTTCCTCATTTATGTTTATTTTTAGCCATTATAAACAACAATAAATTTAGTTTCAATTACTTTTAACCACTATTGTTTTTATTAAGATTGTTTATAATCTCTTTATTTTTTTCTTCTATATAAAACTGTTTTTTATACACATAAATCAGGGTAAGAATATAACCTATGAAGCAAAAAAGATGAAAAACTAATTGTCCTGGTGCTAAAAGATTTTCTCCTAAAATAAAACTTAGTAGTTCAGAGGTTATTTCAGCAAAAAAGATGAATAAAAAAGTAATTCCAAAAAATATTGTTACTCTTCTATTTAAAAGATATTCTTTATCTGTATTCTCCAATAATATCTCCTAAAGCCATCCTTTTTTCTTAAATATAAGAAGTGGAACTATAGCAGACAATATCATCATAAATATAGCAAAAGGATAACCATATTTCCACGATAGTTCTGGCATATTCTGGAAATTCATTCCATATATGCTTGCTATAAGAGTAGGAGGCAAAAATATAACTGACATAACGGTAAATATTTTTATTACCTTATTTTGTTCTATATTTAAAAGTCCAAGAAACGTATTTTGTAGATAATCAAGTCTTTCAAAATTAAATGTTGTGTAATCAATAAGCGAGTTTACGTCTTTTATCATTATTCTAAACTCTTCCCTTAGATTTTTAGGCACTTTATAACTTTTAAGCAAAGAAGATAAAATCCTTTGTTTATCTATAAGATTTTCTCTTATGGTCATGTTCAGGTCTTCATAAGCAGATATAGACTCTATAACTTGCTCTGTTATATCTATTCCAGTAAAAACAAGTCTACTTAATTTTGTAAGTTCTTTCGCAAGATATTCTAATGTGTCAGCATCAGAGTCTATTCTTATTTCAAATATACCAGCAAGTATGTATAGTCCATCTTCATACTGTTTTGGGTTTGTCTTAAGTTTTTTTATAAACTCATTAAATGTTCTTAATTCTTTATATCTTGAGGTAATGAGCATATGTCTTTTTACTATAAATGTTACAGTTTCATTATATGCAGTTTCCTTGTCTTTGATAAGAAAGTATGTATTTATAGTTATGCTCTCTTCATCTTCCCAGTATCTTGAGCTTATTTCTATCTCTTCTGTTTTTTGTCGTGTTGGAAACTCTACATCAAAGTTTTTTGAAACCCAGTTAGTTTCTTCTGGAGAAGGATAAAGTAAATCAACCCATAATATATTATTTAAATCAATATTTTGATTTGATAGATAGTAATCTAAATTTTTAGATAAGTCTGTAATCTGAACAGACCTTATTTCTGAGTTTATTTTTACAAACATCCTAATCATAACGGATAAATTATAAATTATTTTTTATAATTATTTAAAGGAGGATAGAGAATGGTAAATATGATAAAAGAAAAAGCTCCATATATACTTTCTGTACTATTATCTAATGGTGGTGAGTTTGGAGAAATATTTTTTGAACAGACAAAATCAAACAATATTAATTTAGAAGATAACAAAATCCATAAAGTAAACTCTGGTATAGATATAGGTGTTGGAATAAGACTTATAAAAAATGGGAAAACATTATATGGATATACAAACAATATTACTTATGAAAATCTTTTACAGATTGCTAAGATTCTATCTAAATCAGATGGAGAAGGTAGGATAAAAGTAGGACAGATTTACAGGAAACATTCTATAGATGTAGAAAAAGACCCTGAAACTGTACCTGTGGAGATAAAAAAAGATATAGTGTTTAGAGCAAATGATATTGCTAGAAGTTATGATTCACAAATAAAACAGGTATCTATAACATTAAGAGATATAAAAAGAAATATTTTGGTAGTAAACTCTCTTGGAGAAACAGTTGAAGATAGTCAAGTAAGAGTTGTATTTTTTGTTGAGTCTGTAGCTACAGATGGGAAAAATCTGTACAGAGGATACGAGTCTACAGGTGGAACAGTAGGATACGAAATGTTTGATAGGGAACTTGTAGATGTTATAGATTATGTAGCCACAAAATCTGCAGAAAGAGCTGTACTTGGATTAAAAGCAAAACCAGCACCAGCAGGAGTTTATCCTGTTGTTATATCTTCTGAAGCTGGTGGAACTATGGTTCATGAAGCTGTAGGGCATGGATTAGAGGCTGACCTGGTACAGCAGGGTTTATCTGTATATACAGGTAAACTTGGAGAAAAAGTTGCTTCAGAACTTGTATCAGTTATTGATGATGCTACTATTTATGGGAAAAATGGAAGTTTTGGTTTTGATGATGAAGGAGTAAAAGCTCAAAGGAAAGTTTTAATAGAAAAAGGTTATTTAAAAGGATACATGTATGATAGATTAAGAGCTATGAAAGAGGGAAAAGAATCTACAGGTAATGGTCGAAGGGATAGTTATAAAAATGTTCCGATAGTTAGAATGACAAACACATATATAGATGCAGGGAAAGATAATCCTCATGATATTCTTGCTGATACAAAAAAGGGTATATACGTAGTCAAAATGGGTGGAGGTCAGGTAAATACTGTAAATGGTGATTTTGTATTTGAAGTTATGGAAGGTTATATGATAGAAAACGGCCAGATAACATACCCTATAAAAGGTGCTACATTAATAGGAAATGGTCCTAAGGTTTTACAGGATATTGACGCTGTAGGTTATGATTTAGGTTGGGCAATTGGAACATGTGGAAAAAGTGGGCAGGCGGCTCCTGTTTCTGATGCTCAACCTACTATAAGAGTAAAACAATTAACTGTTGGTGGTACTCAATGAAAATATCTATTTTATTTTTTGGGTTTATTATAAGTTTTTTACTTTCCTGTAGTTCTGGTGATACAAAAAATCAGGAATGTAGAATAGATTTAGTAAATGCTATAGAAAACAAGAATTTTCAAGAAGCACTTTCACTATTAGATAACAAAGACTGTAATTTCTCAAAAGAAGAAAAAATAATCAATAAAGCTCTAATTTATAATTTAGAAGCCAATATAGATTTTTTACAGATTTCAGACTATATTTCTCAGCTGATATCTAAAGATAATAAATTTTTAAGAGTTTCGGTTTTCTTATCATCTGAAGCTACTACTAAAGGTATTAAATTTATAGATGATGCTTTAAAAACTTACTCACAGATAAGCTTAGAAAAAGATGTAGCAACTTACTGTTATTCTTATAGAAAAGACCTAACACCTGACCAGCAGGATATATGTTTTTATTCTGCTATTTCTTATTTGTCAGAAGGTATATACACATTATTTATTGGATTGTCTAATGAGGAAAAAGCTTTAGCTAAACAGGTTGCAAATAAACTTCTATTACAGAAAAAGAGAGATACTTTCTGTACTGAAGATAAAAATAAAAACCATATTATTGATGAAGTAGATGCCATATTGTGTGCTGTAGATTATTCTAAAGGAAGAACATGTGATATAAATAACGTTTTAATTAGTTCTAAAGATATATCGATAAATTATGATGGAAATGATTATGAGTTTTCTTTACTAAAAATCAAAGTAAAAAATGATAACGATAAATGTGCAGGTTATGAGGATACGATTTTTTACAAACTCTACAGTAAAGATATAAATAAAATAGTCTTAACAAAAGGATACTGTGATGCCACTTATAGTACTTGCTTAGAGCCGGATGATAATACATGTTTTCCCTGTCCTGTTTTCATAGATAAAGAATTAGTTCCATTAATTGATACGGTTGTAACTACTTTAAATAACTCTTATAAATCAATGTG
>JALSSG010000171.1 GCA_026984355.1 Hydrogenothermaceae bacterium | reverse complement strand
AAGCTGCTGTTCCCTCTATAGCATCTTCAACTAACTCTTCTGCTTCATGTCCGGTAAATGTAGCTCCCCATACTGCAAAAACACCAAACAGTATAGTCCAGAAACCTGCATGTTTTAAACTTTCTTTCTTTAGGATAAAACCTAATATGTCAAACAATACACCTGTCAGTATAAGTGCAATGGCAAAATGAACCATTGGTGGATGAAACTGTGCTAAAAATTCCATAATTTCCTCCTTTTATTTAGATACATTTTCAATTTACAGAGCATATTTTGACTATCAAGGGCAGAAAGCCCCTGCTGTTTATGTTTTCTTTAGCTTATACACAAACTTATAAACAATCGGTAGCAAAACAACTAAAGCTAAAGCTCTATATAAAGCTCTAATAGATTTAGCATAAGCCTTTGTTTTTCTTTTTAACATGGCTAACTTACTCCTTAAAAATGAATGTAAACCTTCATTCCAATTTGTATATCCATACTTTTTAACTTTTCTATTTTCTAAATTCTCGTAAACTCTATAACCATCTGTTTGAATTTCTTTCGCTATTGGAATTTGATAATAAAAGTTCCAAAATGTATTTTCATCTCTTTTTCCTATCTCAAAAAATTTAGGAATATTGACAAAAAAATTGATTTATATTAAATTATTAAGCCTGAAACTGATGAGTCGCTAGCTCAGTCGGCAGAGCACCGGTCTTTTAAACCGGTGGTCCCGGGTTCGACCCCCGGGCGACTCATCAGAAGTTTTTATGCCCCCGTCGTCTAGCCAGGCCTAGGACACCGGCCTTTCACGCCGGCGACACGGGTTCGAATCCCGTCGGGGGCATTTTTATTTTTTGTACAAAAATTATGGTCGGTTAGCTCAGATGGCTAGAGCGCCTGCCCGACACGCAGGAGGTCGGAGGTTCGAATCCTCCACCGACCATTTTATAGGAAAATGTTTATAAAAATCTGTGGAATAACACAACCAGAGCAGGCTTATAATATATCAAGGTATGGAGCTACTCATATTGGGGTTGTTTTTTTTGAAAAAAGTCCTCGTCATGTTTCATTAGAAGAAATCAGACATATAAAAGAAGCTGTATCTGATTCTACAAAACTTGTTGCAGTTGTTGTAAATCCTACAAAAGAAATAGTCAATAGCTTATTTGAGTTTGTAGATATGGTTCAATTTCATGGAGATGAACCTTTGGAGTTTATAAGCCAGTTTCCTAAAGAAAAGGTTATAAAAGCATTTAGATTGAAAGATGAGAAAGTTTTTAATGAAATTGAAAAATTTTTAAAAAATGATTATTTAATTTTGGTTGATTCTTATTCTAAAGGTGCATATGGAGGAACAGGAAAACAGATTAACAAAGACTTTCTTTATAAACTAAAACGCATTACAGATAGATTTATACTTTCAGGTGGACTATCAGAAACAAATGTAGGTAAATTAATAGATGAAATAAAGCCTTATGGTGTTGATGCTTCCTCAAAACTTGAAGTATCTCCCGGTATAAAAGATTTGGAAAAAGTAAAAAAGTTTATTAAAATAGCAAAAGATAAACTTGGAGATACTTAAATGAGTACTTTAATAAAAAATATTAAACCTGTTTTTGAAAGGAAAATATCTCCTGTTGTTGATATTTTTTACAGGATAAATATTACTCCCAATTTTTTAACAATTTTAGGACTATTTATAACAGGTATAGGTTCGTTATTTATTGTATCAGGAAGTTTTTTTACCGCTGGTATTTTTATATTACTTGGAAATCTATGTGATGCTGTTGATGGAGCTCTTGCAAGGAGATATAATAAAACATCTAAGTTTGGTGCGTTTTTAGACTCTGTTGTAGATAGATACTCAGATTTCCTACCTTTTGCTGGTTTTGCTGTCTATTTTTCTTCTGATACATTTATTCTTATTCTTTCTCTACTTGCTGTAGCTGGTTCTTTTCTTGTTAGTTATTCAAAAGCAAGAGCAGAGAGTTTAGGAATAGAATGTAATGTAGGTATTTTAGAGAGACCTGAAAGGTCTATTATTTTAATAGTTTCCCTTTTAACTGGTTTTGTTGAAGTAGGTATAATTCTTATAGCTGTTGGTTCCCATATTACAGCTTTACAGAGGATTTTTTATGTTTATAAAGTTTCTAATTCAAATCTAAAATAACCTCTATGCTATAATACTTAAAAATTTCTTCTTTAGGGGGATTTTATGCCTAAGCTTGTACTTGTAAGGCATGGTCAGTCTATATGGAACCTTCAAAATAGATTTACAGGATGGATTGATGTTCCTCTAACAGAAAAAGGGAAAGAAGAAGCTTTTAAAGCAGGAGAACTTTTAAAAGATATTAGATTTAATGTTGCATACACTTCTGCGCTAACAAGGGCACAGGAAACTTTAAAGATAATATTAGAGGTTATTGGTCTAAATATACCAATAATAAAAGACCAGGCTTTAAATGAGAGACATTATGGTGCTCTTCAAGGAATGAACAAAGATGAAGCAAGGAAAAAGTGGGGAGCAGAAATAGTACATCTTTGGAGAAGAAGTTATGATATACCACCTCCTGAAGGAGAATCTTTAAAAGATACAGCTGAAAGAACAATACCTTTTTTGGAAAGGGCTATTCTTGGTGATATAAGAGCAGGAAATAATGTTCTTGTTGTAGCTCATGGAAATTCAAATCGTTCTATTGTTATGTATCTTGAAAAGTTAAGTCCTGAAGAGATTATTAAAGTTGAACTTCCAACAGGAACACCAATAGTTTATGACCTTGATGAAAATGGTAATGTTTTAAATAAAGAAATAAGGGAGTTGAAATAGTGAGATACTTAGTTGCAGCAAACTGGAAAATGAACAAAACTGTTGCTGAAACTCTTGAATATTTAGAAATCTTTTTACCTAAAGTGGAAGATATAAATGTAGTGGATATTATGATAGCTCCTTCTTTTACAGCTTTGGCTTCTGCTTCTTTAAAGCTTGAACACTCTAATGTAAAGCTTGGTGCTCAAAATATGTATTATATGGATAAAGGTGCTTTTACTGGTGAAATTTCTCCCCTAATGCTTACTGAACTGGAAGTAGATTATGTAATTATTGGACATTCTGAAAGAAGGCATATTTTTGGTGAAAAAGATGATTTGATAAATAAAAAAATGATTTCAGCTGTTGAACATGGTATAAGACCAATCCTATGTGTAGGGGAGACGTTAGAAGAAAGGGAACTTGGAAAAACGTTAAATGTAGTTGAAAGGCAAATAAGAACAGGACTTGCAGGAATAGAAAAAGATTTGATTTATATAGATATAGCATATGAACCTGTATGGGCAATAGGAACAGGTGTAAATGCTACTCCACAACAGGCTCAAGAAGTCCACAGATTTATAAGAAGTCTATTAAATGAGATTTCAAAAGGTAATGATGAAAAGACGAGAATTTTGTATGGTGGAAGTGTTAACGATAAAAATGCTAAAGAATTAATAAAAGAGCCTAATGTAGACGGATTTCTTGTAGGAACTGCAAGTTTAGACCCTAATAAGTTTTTTAATATTATTACAGAAGTTTTAGAAGTTTAACTTTTTGTTTGAAAAAATTTTTAAAAAGCATAGTTTTATCAAAAAAATTTCTGTTATAAGGCTTTTAATTGGAAAAAATCGATTACTATTATATAACCTCTATACAGGAAGGTTTAGAAGCCTTAAAATCGCTTGAAGCTTCAAAGTATCTGTATCTAGATACAGAAGTTGCTGTGAAATCTCTAAAAGAAATTGATTTTTTTTCTGATAAAGTTCGGCTGATTCAGATAGGAAATGAAGAGAGTATTTTTGTTTTTGATATGTATAAAATACCAGAAATTTCCTCATATCTAAAATCCTTATTGGAAAAAAAAGGGATTATAGGACATAATCTAAAATTTGATATTAAATTTTTAAAAACAAACTTTAATATCTTTCCAAAAGTAGTTTTTGATACTATGATAGCTTCTCAAGTACTTTCTGAAGGAGAAGATGAAAGACATTCGTTAGCAGCTTTAACTTATAGGCTTACAGATTATCATATAGATAAATCTCAGCAGGCTTCAGCCTGGGGTATGGAAAATCTTACAAAAGAACAGCTTGATTATTCTGCAAACGATGTAAAGGTTCTAAGAGATTTATTTTCTATACTAAAAGACAAGATAAATAGTATTCCTACTCCTCATAAAGCTACAGGAAAAATTAGAGAAGTTTTTGGTATAGAAAATGCAGTAATAGCAGTAGAAATGGCATTTTTACCGGAAGTTGCATTAATGGAACTGGTTGGTATGCCTGTAGATAGAGAGATTTTAAATAGAAGACTTGAAGAAGCTCAAAAGGAGTATCAAAGAGAATATATAGAATTTGTTAGAGCTTATGGTGTAGACCCATTTTCTCCACAACAAATAACAAAATGGCTTACAAGATTAGGTTTAGAATTACCAAAAACACAAAAAGGTTCTTTGTCTTCTCAGGATAGTGCTTTAAGAAAGTATATCCATATGGCTCAGATAAAAAAACTTATAAAGATAAGAACAGATAAAAAAATAATAGATAAATTAAAGGAACTTCAAAAGTATGAAAGAAATGGAAGAATTTACAGTACTTTTAAGCAGATAGGAGCTCCTACTGGTAGAATGGCTTCTATGCATCCTAATTTACAAAACATTCCTCATGAGCTTAGAGATTTATTTAGAGCTTCAAAGGGTAGAAAGCTTATTATTGCAGATTATTCACAGATAGAGCTTAGAATAGCTGCAGAGTATGTAAATGATGAAACTATGATAAGTGCGTTTCAAGAAGGGAAAGACCTTCATAAATTTACAGCTTCTCTCCTTACAGGGAAATCTTATGAAGATATTTCTAAAGAAGAAAGACAGTTAGCTAAAGCTATCAATTTTGGTCTTATATACGGTATATCTCCACGTTCTTTAATGGAATATGCAAAGAACAATTACGGTATAGAAATATCCTTAAAAGAAGCTCAAGAATTTCATCAAAAGTTTTTTGAAGTATATACAGGATTTAAAAACTGGCATGAAAAAGTAAAAGATGATTTAAAAAAACACCATAAAATAACAGTTATTACTCTTCTTGGAAGAAGAATTAAGGTTAAAAGATTTACAGATGCTGTAAATTATCCTATTCAGGGAACTGGTAGTGATTTGTTAAAAATGGCGGTTGCAATGTTTGGAAAATTAAAAGGTGATTTAGATGCGTATGTTGTAAATCTTGTTCATGATGAAATTATTGTTGAGGCAAAAGAAGATATAGCAGATAACATTAAAAATGTACTATCAGCAAGTATGGAAAAGGCAGGTAAAATTTTGTTAAAAAAAGTACCTATAGCCTTTGATATACAGATAGCAGAGAGCTGGGCTGAGAAATAAATGGAAACTATTTTTAAAGATGAAGCTATAGTTCTAAGGAAATCATTTGTTGGAGATTTTGACCTTTCTATAACTGTTTACACTAGGCAAACAGGAAAAGAAAATATATATATACCTAAAGGTCAGATTATAAAGTCTAATCTAATTACTGCTACAGAACCTTTTAACTGGTTTAGTGGTGTTTTTAAGTATATAAAAGGAAAGCTTTATTTACAGGAAATAGATACGTATAGAAATCTTGCTTTACCACTTGCTAAAGACATTAATCGTTTTAATACTGCCTTTGATATTAATTTTGTATTCAATAGATATGTAATCTTTCCAGATGAAAAATTTTTTATTTTACTAAAAAAAACACTATACTATCTTTCTGAAGGTGTAAACCCAGAAATTTTAAAAATAAATTTTCTTGTAAAACTTATATATCTAAGTGGCATATTTCCAGAATTAGATAAATGTCAACAGTGTAGTGTGAAAATAAATCAAAAAAATTTTTCAGTTCTTTCTATTGAGAAAGCAGGTTGTCTTTGTATAAACTGTAGCTCTAACAGAGAAAAATTTAATAATTACAGCATTTTAAATTTGTTAAAAAAGCTAAAAAATATAAGCTTTAAAAATATACAAAATATAAATATTCAAAAAAAGGAAATTGAAAAGTTAGATAAGTTCCTAAATGCTTACCTGTCCCATCATCTTTAAACATTAAATCTAAAGTAGATTACATCTCCGTCTTTGACTTCATAATCTTTTCCTTCTATTCGTACAGCTCCTACTTCTTTTGCTTTAGTCATAGACCCAATTTCAATGAGTTTTTCATATGGAATAACTTCAGCAGCTATAAATCCTCTTTCTATATCAGAATGTATTTCGCCGGCTGCCTGAGGAGCTTTTGTTCCTTTTTTGATAGTCCATGCTTTTGTTTCTTTTTCTCCAGTTGTAAAGTACGTTATAAGGTCTAGTAATTTATAACCTTCTCTTATCATTTTATTTAATCCAGGTTCATTAAGACCTAAAGCCTGTAAAAATTCTTTTCTTTCCTCAGGTTCAAGCTCTATAACCTCTTGCTCAACTTTCCCAGAGAGAACTACAACTGGTGCATTTTCTTCTTTTGCCTTTTGTTTTATTGCCTGTACGTATTTGTTATTTTCACCTTCTGGCAAATCCTGTTCTCCAATATTTGCTATATACATAAGAGGTTTTATTGTGATAGGAAATATGTTTCTTTTTAGCCAGTTTATCTCATCTTCACTAAATTTATCTAAATTTGCTCTGAGAGGTTTTAACTCTTCTAAAATCTGTTTTGCCTTTTCTAAGGCTGATACTCCAAGTTTTGCATCTTTATCTCCTGTTTTTGCTACTTTAGATAGTTTCTCAAGCTTTTTTTCTACAGATTGAAGGTCTGATAAAACGAGTTCTGTTTCTATTATTTCTGCGTCTCTTACAGGATTAACAGAACCTTCAACATGAACGACATTTTCATCTTCAAAACATCTTACAACGTGAGCTATTGCTGAAACATTTCTTATATTTGATAGAAACTGATTTCCAAGACCTTCTCCTTTACTGGCACCTTTTACAAGCCCAGCTATGTCTACAAATTCTATAGTTGCAGGTATTATGTTCTTTGAGTTTGAAATCTCTGCTAATTTGTAAAGCCTTTCATCTGGAACATTAACTACTCCAACATTTGGGTCTATAGTACAAAATGGATAATTTGCAACATCAGCTTTTGCTGTTTCTGTTAATGCATTAAAAATTGTAGATTTTCCTACGTTTGGTAATCCTACTATACCAACATTAAGTTTCATTTATAAACATACTCCTCCTTTTATTTTTTTTGCTGGAATTTAGTTTTTTGCAAAAATTTTTTTATGATTTATCTGATAAATCTTCTGGTTTTTCTTTTTGTTCTCTACTTTTTAAATACATTTCAACTAGTTTGTCATCACTCATAAGTCCTGTAATCTGTGTAAATATCTGTTCTTTGCTTTCTTCTTCTGATATTTTTTCTTCTTCTTCTAAAAGAAGATGTATTCTATCTATTACTTTTTCTTCATCTTCTTCATGAAAGAGCATTGGTTTCCTTTCTTCTGGAACTTCAAAAACTATCTTTATGTATCCATCAGGAAATTTTCTTACAAAAAGGTCAAATTTCTTTTCATTTTTATAACCTGTTATCCATACTTCCTGTGGATTTTCTAAGAAAAAGCAGTTTAAACCTCTTTCTACGCATATTTTTTCTAAAGCTTCTAAAACTTTTTTCATAAAACACCAGATAAATAGTTTTAAAATATCCTATATATTTTAAAGCATTTAAAAAAAATAACAATGAGTAAAAGAATTGGAATAGTTCTTTCTGGTGGTGCTGTTAGAGGTTTTGCTCATATAGGAGTTTTAATGGCTTTAGAAGAAAAAGGTATAATTCCACAGTATGTTTCTGGAACCAGTGCAGGCTCTATTATTGGGGCTTTTTATTGTGCTGGTTATACTCCTTCACAGCTTTTTGAAATTGCAGAAGAGATAAATTTTTTAGCTCATATAAGACCTAACATTGTTCCTAAAAAATCTCTTTTTAAAATAGTAAATCTGGATAAAACGCTAAAAAAATACATAAAACAAACTAACATAGAAGATTTACCAAAACCTTTTTTTGTAGGGATAAGCAATTTAAGTGATGGTGTTCCAGAGTACTGGGATAAAGGAGACATAACTACAGCTTTACTTTGCTCTTCTTCATTACCGTTTTTCTTTGAGCCAGTGTGTGTAAATGGAAAGCTATATGTTGACGGTGGTCTTATGAACAACCTCCCTGTAGAGCCACTAATAGACAAATGTGATTATATAATAGGTGTAGAAGTTAATCCTCTATGGAAAGAAAAGAATTTAAATAATATTGTTTCTATATCTTTAAGAAGTTTTTACCTTGCAATAAGGTCTAATATAGAAGTTAGAAAAAGGTATTGTAATGTTTTTATTCAACCACCATCTTTAAGTAAAATAGGTTTATTTGAGTTATGGAAATGGAAAGAAGCAGTAAAAATAGGATATGAATTTGTAAAAAATATTACATTTGATGTATGATTATAGAAAAAAATATAAATTAACGTTATAAATAGCACACATTAAATTTTGTGCGGAGGGTATTATGTTGAGAAAGTTTTTTGTTTTTTCTATTTTTATCTGGCTTTTTTTAGTTTCATGTGCTTCAGTGTATCAAACATCAAAGGTGAACTTAAATAAAAAAGGAGTTTACGCTGTTGTTCCTTTTTATAACTTTACAGAGACACCTATGGCAGGGCTTAGAGCAAGCCATATTTTAGAAGGTGTACTTAGAGCTAAAGGTTATAGAGTATACAATAGATACTGGAAAGAAGATGATGACCTTTCTACAGACGAGATAAAAAATCTGATAAGAGAGCTAAAAAATAAAGATGTAAGATATATAGTTAGTGGTACTGTAAATGAATGGAGATATAAAACAGGAATAGATGGAGAACCTGCAGTTAGTTTAACTTTATATGTTATTGATGCATATACTGGTAGTATAGTATGGTCTGGCTCTGTTTCAAGAAGTGGTTATTCATTTGAATCTTTAGGTGTGGTTGCTGAAAAGCTTATAAAAAAAGTAATTAAATAAGATGAAAAGGCATATTTTTATATTTTTTGAAACTTTAGTTATATTTTTGCTTGCTCTTGTTGTAAGTTATTTTATAAATCCTCAGGATCCTCTTTTTGTAAAGAATTTGGGGATTAATATTTATCTTTTTACTCTTATTGTTATTACTCTTTTTTATGGTATATGGTATGGTCTGTTAGGTGTAGTTGTTTTATATATATTTCTTCTGTATTACTACTTGAAGGTTGATTATAACTTTTTCCTGGTTCATGTTCTGTTTATGTTAGTTTCTGCAGTATTTCACTTTATTTATACAAGAAAAATAGAAGTTTTAAATGAAGAAAAATATTTCTTTAATGATAAATATAATTCTCTTGCTAAAAACTTTTATTTACTTAAAGTAGCTTATGAAAACTTAGAAAAAAATTATCTTTTAAAGCCTTTTAGTGTTAGAGATGTTCTTAAAGATATAAGAAATTATGTCTTGCTTGATTATGATGAAGCGGTTTCAAAACTATTTTCTTTTATAGTAGAAACTTTTTCTATAGAAGAAGGAAATCTTTATGTGAATAAAAAGGGAACTTTTAAGCAGGTTCAGTTTATTGGGTATCCATTAGAACTAGATTTAAAAGATGAGCTTGTGAGGTTAGCTGTAGAAAGAAAAGAGATTGTTTTTATATCTGACCCTATGGATTACAGGAAAACTAAACATATAGCTGTAATTCCTGTTGTTGATGAGAAAGATAACATAATATCAATTTTAACTATAAATAATATGCCTTTTGTAAAATTTAACATGGATAATATTCTTACAATCTCTTTATTTTTGTCTTACTTCTTTCATGATATTAATATGAAAGACTATGTCCAAAAGTTTGAATCGGCTTTTTGTGATTTTGATTTCCACAAAGAGCTCTATAAACTTTCTCTACTAAGGAAAAAATATAAAAAAGAAAGCACTGTTGTTGTTATAGATATTTTAAATCCAGATATAAAGGAACAGGTAAATGAGATTATAAATAAAATTTCAAGAAGTACAGATATTTACTGTATTGAAAAGCTAATTCTTGTAATATTACCACTTACCTCTATATCTGGAGCAGAAAGTTATATAAATAGGGTAAAAACATACATAGCTAATAGATATCCTTCAGAATATGTTGAAAACATAAACTTTTCTGTTGTTCCTGTAAGGAATACATACGATGAAACAATAAAAGACTTACAGGAGTTTTTAAAGTGATTTTTATATTTGTG
>JALSSG010000170.1 GCA_026984355.1 Hydrogenothermaceae bacterium | reverse complement strand
GTTTAATTCTTCTTCACTGTTTTTTAACTGGTGTTTAGTGTTTTTTATTATTAGTTTTAATCTTTCCATTAGCTTTTTGTCTAAATCTACCATACTGAATAATTTTTGCCCTTTTTTTACAAACTGGTCTTCTTGTATATAGTATTCTTTGATAAAACCGGATATAGGAGAATATATATAATAATTTCTTTCTGTAGGAGAATAGGCTATAACCTGTCCTATACCTTTGACAGTTTGTTGCCATGGTAAAAACAAAAATACTATAATCAGTATCAAAATTATAAAAGTGAACAACCAGAATTTACGTACAATAGGGTGTATTTTTATCTTTTTTAGGGATTTATATTTTTTCTTCATACCTTTTTCCTGTTAATGCTTCTGTAAGTTTTCCTACTTTGTAAAAACCTTCAGCTATCTCGTATATATAATCAATTTGCTTAACAAATCTATTTATAGCAGATATTATAGAAACAACAATGATTTCTGATGCTACAAACTCACCTATAGGAAGTTTTCCGTTTACTACTAAAAAACCTCCTACTATAAGAAATCCGCCTATGATTATACCTTGCATAAAAAAGCTTAGTGTCTGTTGTTTTATAATAACTCCAAAAAGTTTTTGTCTTGCTCTAACATAATCTGTAAGGATATTATCTAAGTCTTCTAACATATGTTCTTTTTCCTTTTTGTAAAAAGGAACATTTTGGAGAAAATAAAAAGTATTATGTTTTTCATCAGAACGTTTAATAGCATATCTTATACCGTTATGACCAAGAAGTAATAAAGCTCCTATATAAAAAAGTAGTGCAATAATTCCAAGTTCAAACAAAACTATATTGAAAAATAAAAGGAGAATGATGCTTATTATAATTCCTATAAGTAAAGCTGCTCCTTCAAGGATAAATATAGGGAAAAATTTTTGAACTATGGTTATGTCAAAAAAGTAGTTCATTACTTTTTTTATAGGTTCATCAATATGAATTTTTTTTATATTATAGGCGTTTTGTGCAACCTCAAAACTTTTATATACAAAAACTTGCTGTTGAAATTTTTCTATTATGTACTCCTGTAATATTCTTAAAACTGTAATCAGAACAAATGTAGCCAGAACAACAAATCCTAAAACAACAATAGATATAGATGCGTGGGCTACAATACTATTTATAATAAATGAAGAGGCAAGAGGTATTGATAGTACAAGTATGCCTTCCAAAGAAGCATAATAAAGTACATAAAAAAGCTGCTTTTTTTCCTTTGAAAGAACATCTTTTATTCCTATAAATATTTCTTTCTTTACTCCCATAATAAAACCTTTTGATTTTCATTAAGGATTTAGGAAATTATAGACTAAAAGTAATGGTTATTGTTTAGATTTGTTTTGTTTTAGTTTTTGTAGGTAAATCATTATAGCTGTAATAGCTGCAGGGGTTATACCTTCTAATCTTGCTGCATGTCCCAGTGTGATAGGTTTGGCTTTTGATAGTTTTTGCTGAACTTCCTTTGTAAGACCAGGTATTTTAGAATAGTCTAAATCTGGTGGTAATTTTATATTTTCTAAGTGTCTCATTTTTTCATTCATCTTTTTTTCTCTTTCAAAGTATCCAGCATATTTGATATTAATTTCCACTTCTTCTCTTACATAATCTTTATCGGATACATCTATTCCGTATGCTGGTAGATTATTTATGTTTATCTGTGGTCTTTGTAAAAGATTAAATGCTGTTATTTTTTTAGTTTCTCCTCCGCAGACCATTTTGGCTGATGCTGTTTTATAAAATTCTATCCAGTCATTAATCTCTTTTTCTATTTCTTTTACAAATTTATATTGATTTTCATCAATCATTCCTAAATTGTATGCTTTTTTATAAAGTCTTAGAATAGGGTTGTCCTGTCTAAGATAAAGTCTATATTCTGAACGAGAGGTAAATAGTCTATAAGGTTCTATAACACCTTTTGTGGTAAGGTCGTCAATCATTACTCCTATATAAGACTCATCTCTTCTTAGATAAAATGGTTCTTTTCCTAAGGCTCTAAGAGCTGCATTTATTCCAG
Organism: Hydrogenothermaceae bacterium; assembly: GCA_026984355.1. GTDB lineage: Bacteria > Aquificota > Aquificia > Aquificales > Hydrogenothermaceae > JAADDZ01. The sequence continues at coordinate 8,226 of JALSSG010000170.1, read as the reverse complement.
CTACAAGTCCCTGTCCTGCTGCCTCTTCATATCCTGTTGTTCCATTAAAGTTTCCTGCATGATATAACCCTTTTATTTTTTTTGTTTCAAGTGTAGGATAAAGCTCTGTAGGCGGTACTATAAAGTACTCTATTGCATAAGCAGGTTTTAATAAAACTACATTCTCAAGTCCAGGTATAGAACGATACATTTCCCACTGTATTTCTTCAGGTAGTGATGTGGATAATCCATTTGGATATATGCTAATTCCATCAACAGTTTCTGGTTCAAGCCATACTGTATGTCTTGGTTTATTTTCAAATTTAACTATTTTGTCTTCTATTGATGGGCAGTATCTTGGTCCTATTCCAGTTATTGCTCCTCCATATAAAGCTGTTCTATGCAGGTTTTTTCTTATGATTTCATGAGTTTTTTCTGTTGTATAAGTTATATAACAGCTAATTTGCTGTTTTTGTCCTTCTTTAAACCAGTATGAGCCATAAGGTTCTGTCCAGAAGGAAAATTTAGGAGCTGGTTCATCTCCTGGAGCTTCTTCTAAAATAGACCAGTTTATTGTATTTTTATCTAATCTTGCAGGAGTTCCTGTTTTAAACCTTTGTAAAATAAACCCTTCCCTTTTATAAAACTCTGGTAGTTTATTAGAAGGTTTTTCTCCCATTCTTCCAGCTGGAAACTTTTTATCTCCTATATGAATTACTCCACCTAAAAAAGTCCCTGTAGTTACTACTACTGATTTGGTTTTTATTTTTAAACCTTTTTGTGTTATTACACCTTCAACTTCTTTTTTATTTTTACTTAAGATTATATCTATTGCTTCATCTTCTATAACTGTTAAATTTTCTGTGTTTTGAACTTTCTGGCTCATATATTTTCTGTACTGTTCTTTATCTGCTTGTGCTCTTGGAGAGCGAACTGCTGGACCTTTTCTTGTGTTTAACATCTTAAATTGTATTCCAGTAGTATCTATAGCTTTCCCCATCTCTCCACCAAAAGCATCTATCTCTCTTACAACTATTCCTTTTGCTATACCACCTATAGCTGGATTACAAGGCATAAGTCCAACTTTTTCTTTATCTAATGTTATCAATGCAGTTTTTGCACCAAGTTTTGCTGATGAAAATGCAGCTTCTAATCCAGCATGACCACCACCTATAACAACTACATCAAACTCTACATCGTAAACCATCTGCTTCCTCTTCATAAAGAATTTTTAAATCATAATAATATATATCAACAAAATTTACCTTCTAGGCTCGACTATAGGTAAATCATCTCTATTTCCCCATTCATACCATCCACCAGTATAAATTTTTACCTTTTTAGCTCCTGCAAGTCTAAATCCGATATAAGCAAATGATGACCTGTTCCCAATTGTACAGTAAAGTATTATTTCGTCATTAAGATTTATTTTTAATTTTTTTATCTGTTTTTTGATTTTACTAACAGGTTTAAATGTACTTTTTTTACCTGAAAACCATTTCCAGTATAAAAATTTTGCTCCAGGTATATGACCAGCTCTCTTTATTTCTTTCATTGGTTGTTTTCCAGAATATTCTAAAAAATGTCTAACATCTATAAGTATTTTTCCCTTCGGTCTTTCACCATTTATAAGTACATATTTAGCATACTTTAGAACCTCATCAACTGTTGCAACTGCATCATACCTTGGTTCTGGTGTAAAGGAAGCTGGTTTAACTTTTTTTTCATTTCCAGACTCAACTGGAAGATTATTTATTTTCCAGCTATTAAATCCACCATCTAATATTTTTATTTTGTCTTCAGGAAATCCCATAGAATAAAGAACAAACCATAGATATGTTGCTTTATGAGGTACTTTTTTGTAATAAATTATTAATGTTTTGTCTTTTGATATTCCTTTTTGGGAAAAAATCTTTTTTGCTGTTTCTGGGCAAAGAGGAAGATAATTACATTTTTGTTTTTCATTGTTTTTTATGGCTATGTCCTGTAGCATCATGCTATCTATATTTACGGCTCCTTTTATGTGTTCTTTCTGGAAACTTTCTTTATCTTCTGTATCAATAAACAGGAAGTTTTCTTTATTTAAATAGGAAGAAGCTTCTTTAGGAGATATAACAAATGGATTTGTTGTAGCAAAGGATATTAAAGGAAAAAATAATAATATAAAGATTTTTTTTAGCATAACATCACCTCAAAAATTTTCAATTTAATTAACAATATTTTGTAAGAAAATCTTCTTTTCAATAATTGAAAATATATAAATATTGTAATATGTTAGTATAATCAAAACTTAAGATTGGTAATAGATAGAAAAATATGGCACGTATTTTACCTTTTTATAAAAAAATAAATATCTTCACAAAGATAAGTGAAGATGCCAGACAGTTTTCTAAAGACCTAAAAAACTGGTTAAATAAAAAAGGTATAGAGAGTAATATATTTGAAAATCTAGCAGAACTGGAAAGGGAAGAAAATATAAAAGATACTGACCTTTTACTTGTGGTAGGAGGAGATGGGTCTTTACTAATAGCTACAAGGAGAGTAGCTAAATATAGTGTTCCAGTTCTTGGAATAAATCTTGGAAGACTTGGTTTTTTAACAGAGTTAAATGCTGATGATGCATTTGAAAAACTTGAGGTAATTTTATCAAAACCATTATGCATATCAAGGAGAATGATGTTAAGAGCATCCCTTTATAGGGATAACAATAAAATTTTAGAAGCAGATGTCCTGAATGATGTAGTTGTAAACAAAGCTATCTTAGCAAGGATAGTAGACGTTGCTGTATATGTTGGAGATAGATATATAACTACATACAATGGTGATGGAATAATAATATCTACTCCAAATGGTTCTACAGGATATGCTCTATCAGCTGGAGGACCTATTGTTTATCCTATGATGGAAATATTTCTTGTGGTACCAATATGCCCTCATACACTTACAGATAGACCACTTATACTTCCAAATCTTGAACCTATCACTATAGAGCTTGTACATGAGGAAAAAGATGCATGGTTAACCTTGGATGGTCAGGAAGGAACTCAATTAAAGTATGGAGATAAAATTGTAGTAAAACAGTCTCCTTATTATGCCTATTTGGTTAGAACACCAGATAAAAATTACTTTGATATCTTAAGAGAAAAGCTTGGATGGAAATAAGAATAGGAACAGGTTTTGATATTCATAAATTACAAAAAGGTGATTATCTGGTGATAGGTGGTATTAAAATACCATGTGAGTACAGCTTTGTTGCACATTCTGATGGTGATATATTTTTCCATGCTTTGACAGATGCTCTTTTAGGTGCTGTTGGATATGGGGATATTGGACAACTGTTTCCAGATACAGAAAAAAAATGGAAAAATGTAAGTAGTAAAGTATTTTTGGAAAAGGCAAGAAACATAATTTATGATATGGGTTATACAATATCAAATATAGATAGTGTAATTGTGATTGAAAAGGTAAAAATACTTCCATACAGAGAGAAAATAATTAATAATACTGCTAAAATACTTAATATTTCTCCAGAGAAGATTTTTATAAAAGGAAAACGGTTTGAGGGCATAGGTGATATTGGTAAAGGAGAAGGAGCTTTTTGTATTGTAAATACATTACTTATGAGGTAATAAAATGGAAGATATAACATTAAATACTACAGTACAGCAAGTTTTGGATAAATATCCTTTTGCTATAGAGTTTTTTGAAAGTAAAAATATGTACTGTAGAACTTGTAAAGGAAAAAAACATGAAACACTTTACTATTCAGCTACTTATTATGGATTAGACCCACAGCAATTTTTAAAAGAGCTAAAAGAGTTTATTCAAGCAAGGTCAAGATTTAAAAAGGTTAAATAGTCTAATAAATTTTCTTTTATCTTCCTCAAAAAATTTAAGTAATTTTCTTTATTTACGAAATATTTATCACAAGGGGAGGTAGTACTATGTTTTTTAAGGGTTAAGATATGGAGAATAAAAATGATATTTCTGGTTTTACTCTTGTTGAGTTAATAGTTGTTTTGGCAATACTTGCAATTTTAACAGCTATAGCAATACCAACTTATTCTAAAATGAAGTTTACTTCTTATAAAGCCACTGTTAAAAGTGATGTTAGAAATCTTGCCAGTAGGTCTATCTTTATTTTAGTTGAGAAAAACTCTATACCTGCTTTAAGTCCTAATCCATGTTCTAAAACATGCTCACTTGTGTATGGTTCAGTTTCAGAAAGTTTTATCGCCAGTAAAGGTGTAAGTCTTGAAATACGAAGTATGGTATGTCCAGATGGAAAAAACGGTTTTAAAATAATTGGTACATATGACCAGCTCCCTTCATGGGGCTATCAATATGATTCCTGTACAAATACATTTTCCGAAATTTAATTTTATAAAATTTTAAACTTTGGTTTCTAATAGCAAATACTTACCGTTTCTAAGTACCTTTAGTTTTAACTTTTGTCCTTTTCTTAGAAAAAATAGTTCTACTTTAAGGTCGTAAATATTTTTTATTTTTGTACCATTAACTTTTACGATTATATCGTTTTTCTTTAACTTTAACTTTGCAGCAATACTATTTTTTACAACATCTAAAACTTTTAATCCATTTTCTGTTTCTTGAAGATATACTCCTAATTTTATAGACTGTTTTCCTTTTAACTCTTCTGGGTATAGGATATAATCTCCTATATCTTTATCAATTTCTTCATCATTCAGTATGATTTTATAGCTAAAGCCATTTCTTCTAAAGCATCTATCTGGTATTCCAAAACCATACTTTAAATGACCATTTCCTGCAATGACAACCATAATGTATTCTTTGTTTTTTCTTAGGAATTTATCTATAGATTCAGCCATAGTTTCATCCCACAATATCTGAGACTGGAAAAAATGCTCAAAATCTTTGTTTGTTTTGTGCATGTTAAATATTTTCTTTAGGATATTTCTATATTTGATGTTAGAAAAATCCATCTGTTTTGGTAGTTTTTCTCTCTCTTTTTCTGATAGACTTTCAATACCATTTTTTGAAACTTTTTTGAGAATTTCTGTTTCTATATTTAGTGCTACTACTGGAATTTTGTTTTTTCTTGCAAAATCAATAATTGGTTTATACAGATTATAATCAAATCCCCACCGTTTAAAATACTCTGTTTCTTTTAAAAATTGTTTTTCTGATATCTCCCCATTTATATATTTGTCTATAACAGGTTGGAATTTCCTTTGGAACATTTCCATTCCTATAGCCAGTTTTTTATGTTTTTTATAAAGACCTTTGATTATATTTAGTTGTACAATGTGATGTGAAAATTTTGTATGTTGTTCTCCTACATATATGATTTTTTCTCCATTTAAAGTAGATATTAACTGTTTTATATCTACAGTTTTTCTTACAGGAATTCCTTTAGTAAGGTTTCTTACTGCTTTTATTATTCCTTTATCTGAATAAAGCTGACCTTCTTTAACTAAATGTCCATTTTTTATATGTATAAATGATGAAAGTCCATAATGTTTTATTTTATAAGTATTTCTTTCTACTTCTTTTTTTGAGCTTGCATTTATTAAACATGCTACTTTTTTGTAATTAAAAGGATTTTCATACGTATGAATTGATAATCCATCTTCTTCTAAGGAGATACCTGCGAAGTATTTTTTTACGAACGGGTTACTTTTATCAAGTATAATTAAGCTCTTTTTTAGGTCTTTTTTATCGGCTTTTTCTAAAGCGGTAATTTTTATATTTTTATCAATAGATAAAAATTCAATTAAATTTTTATATTTTTCTCTATTTTTTTTATCCACTATTATTACTAAATCTTTTTCTCCTAAAATGTCTGCTATGATAGGTATATTTTCTTCTTTTTTAAGCTTCCTAAAAACATCATAATTTTTATCTACTATAACTTTTAAAGGTTCATCTTCTAAAAACAAGGTTATATTTTTTTCTTTTGTAGATAACTGTATGAATTTTTTTTCTTCTCCAAATGTAGTTTCAATAAAAACAGGAATTTTTAGTTTTAGCTCTTTATTTTTTTGTTTTAGTTTGAAACTGAGTTTGAATTTGCCGTTTTCCACTAAAACAGAGGTATTTTCTATATCAATTTCAGGTTTAGTAGTACTGTAGACCCATTGATTAAAAAACCAGTCTAGTTTTTGTTTGCTTATTTTCGTATATATGTTTTCTATATCTTTCCATGAAAGTTCCTTGAAAGCAAACTGTTTTATTATCTGTCTTAGACCCTCGTAAAAAGCATCTTCTCCTATCAGATTTTTTAACATGTGAAATATAAACAAAACCTTTCCATAGCCTATTGCTTCAGAAACAGAGTCTTTTTTATATCTAAATTTTGAAACTGGATATTCATTTGAGCTGTTAACATATGCTTTATACTTTAAAAGAATATTTTTTCTGTATTCCCATCCTCTTCCTTCTTTTTCATAGAAGCGATAGTCTGATAAATATGTAGTTAAGCCTTCTGCCCAATTACCACCTTCATAGTTTATAAATACATAGTTTCCAAACCACTGATGCATAAGTTCATGTCTTAAAGATTGATTTAGTATAAATGAATATTTAACAAGTCTATTGCCAATAAGTGTAAAAGTAGGCATTGAATATCCTGTTTGGAATAAATTTTCTACAACAGCAAATCTTTTGTAAGGAAATTTTGTAAGAATTTTTTCATATTCCTGTAAATAATCCTTTAGTTTGTTTAGATATAGGTCTATGTATTTCTTATCTTCTTTAAAAAAGTAAACTTCTAAAGATATATTCCTATATTTGTCTTTCTTTATTACAAAATCTTTTGAAGCAATAAGATGAATATCTATTATGGGATGTGGAAACATAAATCTAAAAAGAACATGATTTTTATTTTTAACTTTTATTATTTTTTCTGCTTCTGAAATAGCTTTAAATCCTTCTGGAAGCAAAGCTTCAAAGTTGTATATTACATATTTATCAGGTACAGGATACCAGTTTTCAGTAAGGTATATAAATCTGTCATTAATAAAATTTTTTGTATTATTCTCAGGGATAAATGAGTATTCCAGAGAAAATGGTTTATCTTTTCTTAGATTTATTGTTATAAAAGGTGAGCTTTTATAATTTTTTAAATTCAGTGATTTTGTGTAAAGAGTTATTGTCTGGTCTTTATCAGATACAATTTTAATCTTACCTTTTAATATATGGTCTTTTATATCTACAAAAAGGTCATACTTTATCTGGGCAAAACTTTGAGAGAAAAACAATATTAAAAAAAATGATAAAATTATTTTCCTCACAGGAAGCTCCAGTTTGTATATTTGATATTTTTTAATATTATTAAATAAAAAGGTGAAAGTAAATGGGAATAAAAATTGTTGCTACTAACAAATCTGCTTATCATAACTACGATATATTAGAAACCTATGAAGCTGGTATAGCTTTAAAAGGAACAGAAGTTAAGTCATTAAGAGAAAGTGGGTGTAATCTTAAAGATTCATTTGTAAGAATAGACAACGGAGAAGCTTTTTTGTATAACTGTTATATAGCTCCGTATAAACCGGCAGGTAAACTTCAACACGACCCCTATAGAAAAAGGAAACTGCTATTACATAAAAGAGAAATACTTAAACTTATGGGAAAAGTTCAAGAGAGAGGATTAACTATCGTTCCAACAAAAGTTTATTTTAAAAATGGAAAAGCAAAAGTAGAAATAGCCCTTGCAAGAGGAAAGGCTAAATATGAAAAAAGACAGGCAATAAAAGAAAGAGAATTAAAAAAAGAACTATCCAGAAAATTTAAAGGTAAAATAAAACTATAAAAAAGGCGAAAAGAGATTAAAATTCCTGATTTATATTATAAATATAAAATGGTTTTTTTCTATTTATATTAAAAAAACAGTTAGAGGGAAGAAAAATGAACATAAAAGAGATAAAAGAATTAGCAAAAAAATTTACCCCAGAACAATTGGAAAATTGTATAACACAAACGATAAATGAAGGAAAAAATGAATGTGAAGTAAGTGGAGATGTTTTAGAAGTAGTAAATACTCTTGCTAAAGCTCAAACAGTAAGAGAGTTAATGGAACAGGGAATGAGTGAAATGGAAGCTATTAGAGAACTAGCCAGAAGAATAAGAAAAGTTCAGGGAGTAGAGTAATGAGTATTATCTTTGATAATTTAAAAAAAGTTAAAAAAAGACAACCTTCAACAAGTGTATACCCTATTATCAATGTAAAAAGAAAGAAAAATAAGACATTTTTAATTTTGATAG
>JALSSG010000169.1 GCA_026984355.1 Hydrogenothermaceae bacterium | reverse complement strand
CTTAGGAAAATTTCATGCCAAAAACTTTCCAATTGATAGATACTGTTTTAATTTGTATATTTATTTTTGTTTGTGAGGGGATTTACAAAATTGTAATTACAAAATTGTAATTTTGTCATTTAGAAGATGAGATTATACACTTATTAGTAATATGGCATAAAATTTTCACTTTTAATGAAAAAATTTACAGTGGAGCAAAATATGATTGAATATCTAAAAAAAGTAGGTGTAGGTAAACAAAGGTCTAAAGACTTAAACTATAGGGAAGCTTATGAGGCAAATACAAAAATATTAAATGGTGAAGCAACAGATGTGCAGATAGGTTATTTTTGGGGAGCAATGAGAATGAAATATGAGACTGAAGAAGAGCTTTTTGGTTTCTTAGATTCATTAAAAGAAGAAACAAATATTATAGATTCAGATGAACTTTGCCCTTTAGACTTAGGTATCTCTTATGATGGAAAAAACCGTTCTGTGCATATTCTTCCTGCATCTATATTTATAGCTACTGGTGCAGGTGCAAAAATAGTAGGACATGGTAATGAAAAAGTACCGTCAAAGTATGGTATTACGTATCATCAAATTTTAAATGCTATGGGTTGTTTAAATCTTTCTAATCCAGATGAAATAATAAAAGCTTTAGAGCTATCAGGTTTTTCTTTTTATCATCAAAAATTTATGAACCCTAAACTTGCATCTTTATTACCTAAAAGACAGGAGTTTGGACTTAGAAATTACTTAAATACTGTTGAGAAACTATTAAATCCTTTTAAAACTACAAAAATAATCATTGGTGTTGCTCATAATCCATACATAAGTAAATATATTCAATTATCTTTATATTCAGGTTTTAAAGATGTTTTTGTAGTTAAAGGATTGGAAGGTGGGATAGAACCTTTTCCTAATAGGGATACAAAAGTTATAACAAATAAAATTTATAGCCTAACCATAAGACCTAAGGATTTAAAAATAGAGGCTACACCGATTTCTGAATATTTATCTATTGAGCAAAATGCAAAGCTATGTATTTCTATATTAGAAAATCAAGAAGATAATTTTAAAAACTGGGCTTTAATAACTGCAGGTTTGCTATTAATAGCTTATGGAACTACAGAAGATTTAAAACAAGCTGTAGATTTAGCGGAAGAGAGTCTTAAGACAGGTGCTGCATATGAATCGTTTCAGATATATAAATCCCTAACAAATAATAAGAGGGTTATTATTTAATCCTTGTTTTCTTTAATGGGATATTATATTTTTCAATTCTATACCTTACCTGTCTTGGTGTCATACCTAACTTTTTAGCAGCTTTTTTAACTACATAACCTGTTTCTTCTAAAGCTTTTAAAATAGCCTCTCTTTCTATTTCTTCAACTGTTTTTGGAAGCTGTATTTTTTCCTCCTTTTTATAAATAGGTACTTGTGTTTTTAACTGCTTTTTTATATCCACTGGAAGGTCTTTTTCAGTCAAAATGTTATCCTTTGACAATATAACCATTCTTTCTATGGTATTTTGCAGCTGTCTTATGTTTCCAGGCCAATCATACTGTATAAGCTTTTCCATTAAACTATCTGCTATAGTTAGATTTTTATTGTACTCTTTGTTAAATTTTTCTAAAAAGTAATAAACAAGCAAAGGAATATCTTCTTTTCTTTCCCTAAGAGGAGGTATATGTATTGAAATTACGTTTAATCTGTAATATAGGTCTTCTCTAAATGTTCCTTCATACACCATTTTTTCTAAGTCTTTGTTTGTGGCAGCTATTATTCTTACATCTATCTTTATAGGTGAGGAACCACCAAGCCTTTCTATTTCTTTTTCTTGGAGAACTCTTAATAATTTTGCCTGTAAGGAAATAGGCATGTCTCCAATTTCATCAAGAAATATAGTACCTCCATTTGCAAGCTCGAATTTTCCTTTTTTTGTTTTAGTAGCACCGGTAAAAGCTCCTTTTTCATATCCAAAAAGTTCGCTTTCTAATAAATCTTCAGGAATAGCTGCACAGTTTATTTTTATAAAGGGTTTTGATGCTCTTGATGAGTAATAATGTATGGCTTTTGCAAAGACTTCTTTTCCTACTCCACTTTCACCTGTTAAAAGTACAGTAGCTGACGTAGGAGCTATTTTTTTTATCATACTTGAAATTTCTACTATAGCTTTACTTTTACCTACTATACCTTCTATATCAGATGAGGATAAAATTTTCTCTAACTGTTTCTTTAAGTTTTGTTTTTCTCTTTCTAATTTTTCTTTTTCCTGTTTAATATCTATATATAGTTTTATAAACTGACCTATGATATTAGCTATCATGCTAAGCAATTTTATGTACATATCAAAGCTTTCTTTATCTTCAGCTATTTTATATGCAGACAAAACACCTATTACTTTATTTTCTACCTTTATAGGTACTGCTAAAAAAGCAAGTTTTTTATTCTTGTATTTCTTTAATAGAGTTTTATTTAGAAAATTTTCTTCTTTAGATATATCCTGTATAACTACAGGCACTCCGTACTTCCATACTTTACCTGTAATGCCTTCACCTTTTTTATACCTTAAATGAGGTAGTTCTATATCTGTATGAGATAGAATTTTAAGTTCATTTGTTTCTTTATCTTCAATTCTTACAGTTATATATTCTAAATTTGTGTAGTTTTTCACTAATTTTATTATCTGCTCAATATTTTTTATGTAGTCTAAAGAAGAAGCTAAGATTTTAGATGTTTCATATAAGATATCTATTATTATGTTTGTATTCATGCTAATTTAACCTTTTAGAGTTTACAATTTTGTAACTTAGTTTTATTATAGTCTTAATATCACAAATTACAAAAGGTAATTAGGTATGAAAATCCATTATATTCAGCATGTTCCTTTTGAAACTCCTGCCAATATATTAAACTGGGCGGTAGAAAAAGGTTATTCCTTATCAGGAACACATCTTTATAAAGGAGATAGTTTGCCTGATGTAAATACTTTTGATTTTCTTGTTGTTATGGGCGGTCCCATGGGAGTATATGATGAAAATAAATATACATGGCTAAAAGAGGAAAAAAAATTTATAGAGAAAGCAATAAAAGAAGATAAAAAGGTTTTAGGAATATGTTTGGGAGCTCAACTTATAGCTGATGTACTTGGTGCAAAAGTTTATAAAAACAAATACAAAGAAATTGGATGGTTCCCTGTATACCTTACACAAGAGGCTAAAATATCAAAGCATTTTTCAAATTTTCCTTCTGAATTTATAGCTTTTCACTGGCATGGAGACACTTTTGATATTCCAGCAGGAGCTGTTCATACAGTAAGAAGTGAAGCATGCGAAAATCAGGCTTTTGAGTATAATCAAGGAAAGGTAGTTGCTCTGCAGTTTCATCTTGAAACTAATCTAAAAAGTGCAAAAGATTTAATTGAAAACTCACAGGAAGAATTAAAAGAAACAGGAAAATATATCCAAAAACCAGAAGTTATGCTATCTAAAAATGATTATTTTAACTTTATAAATACTTTCTTATTTAAACTGTTAGATAGTATAGAAAAAATTTAACCTTGTATTTTTCTATCTGTTCTAACTTTTTATCAAATTCAAGAATATCGTTTTTTGGCTTTTCTATAATCTTTAAAAAACTTTTAAAGGAAGCCTATCCAATAATAAACAAAAAAAGCCCAAAATAGTTAAAAATCTTTTGAAAATAACAAAAGCACATTCTATATAAATTCTCTTAACTAAATTTTGTTGCCTATAATATATTTAACAAATCAGATTTTTCAGTTTGGAGAAAAAAATGAAAAAAATAAGATTAGGTTTAGCCCAGATTAACACAACAGTTGGTGATTTAAAGAATAATGCAGAAAAAATAGAAAATTATATCTTAGAAGCAAAAAATAAAGGATGCGACATTGTGGCGTTCCCAGAACTTGCTTTGACAGGTTATCCTCCAGAAGACCTGCTTTTAAAACCAAGTTTTATTGAAGAAAATCTAAGATTTATAAAAAAAATAGCTGCAGCATCAAAAGACATAATATCTATAGTAGGATTTGTAGATAAACAAGAAGATATATATAACGCAGCAGGAATTTTGTTAGATGGTGAAATAATAGATGTTTACCATAAAAACTTTTTGCCAAACTATGGAGTTTTTGATGAAGTTAGATATTTCCAGAGAGGAAATGAAATAGTCCTGTTGAATATAGAAAATTACAAAATCGGTATATCTATCTGTGAAGATATATGGTATCCAGAAAATCCAATAAATATTCAAGCTATAGAGGGGGCAGAACTAATAATAAATATCAATGCATCACCATATCATATTGGAAAGGCAAAGTTTAGAGAAGATATGGTAAAGGTACGGTCAAGAGATAATCTTGTAGCCATAGCATATGTTAACATGGTAGGTGGACAGGATGAGCTTGTTTTTGATGGAAATAGTTTTATAACTATGCCTGATGGTTCTTTTTTATCAAAAGGTCCCGCTTTTGAAGAAGAACTTTTAATAGCTGATATAGAGCTTGATAGTATATTTAGAAATCAGCTAAAAGACAATAGACTGAGAAATTTAAGAGCAAATTATAAAAGACAGGAGATAGTAAGAGAAATAATATTAGATTACAAAATAAAAGAAAAATTTGATGAACCACCAGAATATATAATTTTAGATTATAAAGAGGTTGAACTTATATATAAGGCTTTAGAAACTGGATTAAGAGATTACATAAAGAAAAATGGATTTGAAAAAGTTGTAATAGGTTTAAGTGGGGGTATAGATAGTTCTTTAACAGCAACAATAGCAGTAGATGCTCTTGGAAAAGAGAATGTAAAAGGAGTTATCATGCCTTCTGAATTTACATCTAAAGAAAGTATAGAAGATGCAAAACAACTGGCTAAAAACCTTGGAATAGAAGTTTTTACATTGCCTATCTCAGATATATTTAATCTATACATGAACCAGTTAAAACCAATATTCAAAAATCTACCATGGGACCATACAGAAGAAAACTTACAGGCAAGAATAAGAGGAAATCTACTTATGGCACTTTCTAATAAGTTTGGATGGATTGTGCTTGCAACAGGAAATAAATCAGAGATGAGTGTAGGATATGCTACCTTGTACGGAGATATGGTAGGTGGTTTTGCAGTACTAAAAGATGTACTAAAAACCAGAGTATATGAGCTTGCAGAATATAGAAACAGTATATCTCCGGTTATACCACAACGTATATTAGAAAAACCACCTTCTGCAGAATTAAGACCAGGACAGACTGATGAAGAGGAATTAGCACCTTATCATATCCTTGATGAGATAATAAGGCTTTATATAGAAGAAGATATTCCAGCAGTTGATATACCAAAGTATGGTATCGATGAAAATCTTGTTAAAAAGATAGTAAGAATGATAGATAAAAATGAATATAAAAGAAGACAAGCTCCTATAGGAATAAAAATTACAGAGAAAGCTTTTGGTAAAGATAGAAGAATGCCTATAACTAATAAATTTGATGAATTTAAGTTAATTGGTGAATAAATGTACTTGCAAATGTTAAATATATGAGAATTCCAAAAATATCATTTAAAGTAAGAATTAAAGGACTTGTAGCAAGATTTGGGTCTATATCCAGTTTATCAAGGATATAAGGTAGAATACTTCCAGAAAAAGATGCAAGAACAATATTTATAAATAAAGCTATACCTATAATAATACCTATTATATGGTTACTAATCCATAAAGTAGCTATCGTTCCTACTATTAAGCTTGAAACAAAAGCTATAATAGAGGCAACTTTTAATTCTCTAAATAAAACATACAAAAAATCCTTTAAACTTTCACCGATACGTTCTGTAATGATGCCTCGTGCTACTATTATTGCAGATTGAGAACTTATATTACCACTTATTGCAGCTACCAAAGGAATAAAAAACACAAAAGGAATAAATTGCCTTAAAGTAAATTCAAATCTACTTATAATAAAAGCGGTTATAAGCTCTCCAATAATAACCACTAAAAACCATCTAAGTCTTAAGTTTGCAACTTTTAAAGTATTCCCAGTAAAAAATATTTCTTCTTCTGTAGCACCAGCTATTTTTAAAAATTCTTCTGTTGTTTTCTCTGTGATTACATCAAGAACGTCATCTATGCTTATAACACCTATTAATCTTTCTTCTTCATCTACAACAGGTAGTGATAAAAGGTCGTACCTTCTCATAATTTCTATGGCATCTTCTTTTGTAGCATCTTCTCTAATAGAGATTACATCTCTATTCATTACATCTCTAACAAGAGCATTTAAAGGAGCTTCTAATAGTTCTTTTAAAGAAACTACACCAACGATTCTATCCTTATCATCAACTACATATACATAAATAATATCAAAGTCTTTAGGAAGACTTTTTATGTACTCTAAAGCTTCACTTATAGTTATGTCATCTCTAACTACGGCAAACTCATCACTTATTAAAGGAGCTATACTATCTTCATATTGAAGATATTTTTTTATTTCTTCTCTTTCTTCTTCTTTTAATTTTGATAAAACTTCGTTTTGTAGTTTTTCAGGTAATTTATCAATTATTTCAGCTATTTCACCTGCAGAGAAAGTTAGTAAAACTCTTACAGCATCTTCTGTAGGAAGGTTCCTTAAAAGTTCTATTTTTATGTCTTCATCTAAATCATATAAAACATCTGATGCCTTTCTAATATCTCTTTTTAATATAGCCTGAAAAGTTTTTAATCTTTCCTGTCTATTTAAATATCTAAAAACAGCAGCAAGGTCACCTGGATGAGTTTTATCTACCAGTCTTTCTAATGTTTTTAAATTACCTTTACTAAGTAACTTCTTTAAAACCTCTTTTAAAACTTCTAAACTTGGCGTCAAATTAATTCCCTTTAAGATATATAGTGATAACCTAACATTTTAAGTAATCTTACATCTTCTTTCCACCTTTCTTTTACTTTTACCCATAAATTAAGATAAACTTTTTTACCTAATAAGTGTTCTAACTCCTCCCTTGCTTCTTTTCCAATTTTCTTTAACATCTGACCTTTTTTGCCTATTAAAATTCCTTTATGGCTTTGTTTTTCCACATATATAATGGCATCAATAACTATAACATTAGGATTGTTTTCACCTTGTTTTATGCTCTCAACTTCAACAGCTACAGAATAAGGAACTTCATCTCTTACATTATTAAAAATTTTTTCTCTTATTATTTCAGCTATAAAAAACTTTAGTGGTAAATCAGTAATCTGGTCTTCTGGGAAAAGTGGTGGAGATTCAGGTAGATATTTTTTTAAAACTTCTAAAAATCTATCTATATTTTCTCCTCTTTTTGCAGAAACAGGTATAATTTCCTTAAAGTCATATTTTTTAGAAACAAGGTCTATAAGAGGAAGAAGTAAGTCCTTCTTTACTTTATCAATTTTATTTATAACTAAAATAGTAGGTTTATTTAATTTTTCTATATAATTTTGTAAAAGGAGGTCATCTTCCTTAGTCCAACCTTTTTCTGCATCTATAACCATAACAATCACATCAGCCTCTTCCATACTCGCAACAGCAGACTCAACAACAGTTTTTGTAAGAATATCCTTTCCTTTTTGTATACCAGGAGTATCTAAAAAGATAATTTGAGCATCTTTATCGTGTTTAACTCCTAAAATTCTCATACGAGTAGTTTGAGGTTTAGGGCTTACTATCGATAATTTTGTTCCTAGTATATAGTTTAAAAGAGTAGATTTCCCAACATTAGGTTTTCCTATTAGTGCAACAAAACCAGCTTTAAATTTTTCCTTACTATCCATGAAATTTCCTCCTAATAACTATTTATATTTTACTGTAAATTGGTATGATATTATATATCTTTGCTATATACAGAACTTCTTTTGAATTTTTATTTATTTTCTTTCATCAAGAAGCTTTGCCTTTTTATATAAGACCGAAAAATCATCTCCACCAAATTCATACTTTATACCAAGTAAATGGCACTACGTAGTTTTATAACTGTATACCTATAGAATAAATACCGAATATATTTTATAAACGTAAGCCAAATCATAAAAAGGTGCAGAAATTGGAACATGTAAAAAACAAAAAAATAAAACAGATAATAGACGTACTTTCCCAGTTTCTTCAAGGAAAAGAGGAAGCTATAAAACTTTCTCTTATAGCTTTTTTTTCAAAAGGTCATCTTCTTATTGAAGATTTACCAGGTCTTGGTAAAACCACTCTTTCTATTGGACTTGCAAAAGTTTTTGGATTAGATTTTGGTAGAATTCAATGTACCAGCGATTTACTCCCAACAGATATTACAGGATTGTCTATATACAACAAAGCTATAGGAAAGTTTGAGTTTCATCCTGGACCGATTTTTAACAATGTTGTTTTAGTTGATGAGATAAACAGAGCAACACCAAAAACCCAGAGTGCCTTACTTGAAGCAATGGGAGAAAAACAGGTTACAATAGAAGGACAGACTTACAAACTTCCAAAACCATTCTTTATTATAGCGACCCAAAACCCTGTGGAACAGTTTGGAACATTTCCACTGCCTGAATCCCAGATGGATAGATTTTTAATGAAAATAAGTATAGGCTATCCATCAAGAAATGCAGAAAAGGAAATACTACAGGGAGGCAGTAAAAGAGAAGCACTTTATAAGTTATCTCCTATTCTTGATAAACATCAAGTGTTGTTTATACAAGAAGAAATTGAGAAAGTGTATATATCAGATAAGGTTTTAGATTATATTCTTGATATAGCTCAGTTTACAAGGAAAGAAAAGTTTTTCTCTGCAGGACTATCTATAAGAGGAACTTTAGCTATTGTTAAAACTGCAAAAACAAATGCTTACTTTAATGATAGAGATTATGTAATTCCAAAAGATATTCAAGATTTAGCTATGTATACAATTCCTCATAGAATAATTCTAAAGGAAGAGTATGAAAATTTAGAGCCGGAGGAGGTCATAAAATCGCTACTGGAAAGCATACCTATTCCCGCATAATAAAAATAACTAAAGCAGGATGGGTATATATAATTCTTACTATATTTTTAGGAATTGCTGCTGCAAATACTGGAAATAATCTGATATATATGATTGTTTCTGCAATGCTGTCTTTTATAGGGATTTCTGGTTTTTTGGGAAAGATAAATTTATCTAATCTTGATGTTGACATAACATTACCTAAAGAGGTATATGCAAAAGAAAGCATACCTGTAAAAGTTTTTTTAAAAAATAAAAAAAGATTTATACCATCATTTCTTATAAGGATAAAAATATTAGATAAAGTTAGCTTTATAACGCTTATAGACAGAAAATCCTCTAAAAGTACTTATGTATACTTAAGTTTTAATGATAGAGGTATTTCTTTTATCAGGGAAATATATATATGTTCTATTTTCCCTTTTAATTTCTTTGTAAGATGCAAACCCTACAAAGTAAATAAAAAAATAATTGTTTTCCCTTCACCTAAAAACTGTAAACAAGTACAAAAAGATTATTCCGGCAGGAAAAAAGCTGGGAATTTTAGCTCCAATGTTAAAGGTTATTTAGGAGATATTCTTTATATAAGAGATTATAATTATGCAGACCCTATTAAGTATATTCACTGGAAAGCCTCAGCTAAAACAGACACTCTAAAAACAAAAGAGTTATCAAATGATATGTCAGACCCAGTAATTATTGACCTTGATTTATTTAACGGTAATATTGAACAAAAAATATCCTGTGCAACGTACCTTATTCTTAAGCTTTATAAAAGAAACATACCATTTGGACTAAAACTAAAAAATAAGTTAATAAAACCAGAATTTTCAGAAAAACAAAAATTAAGGATACTTAGAGAGTTAGCCTTATATGGAAAAAGTTAAAATAAAAAACGTACTGCTTGTTATTACATATGTTATATCTTTAACAGGTTTCTTATCAATAAGTCAGTATATTAGTATTTTTTACTCAGGTTTATTTAGCCTTCTTTTTATACTTGGTATTTATAGTGATTTTAAACAAATTCACCCTGTTCCTCGGATTTTGCTAAATTTTGTAGCTTTGTTATTTGTTATTTATAAATTTATCACAACACCAATTGAAGACCCTGCTGTTTCAATTTTAGAAGCACTTGTGTTTTTACTTGGAATTAAGCTTTTAGAAGAAAAAAGTTTTAGAGATTTTCTGCAAATTTATATAATCTCCATATTTTTACTTGCAGGGTATGCTTTAGTTTCTATAGATATGATATTTATTGTGTATTTTGTTCTGCTTCTTTTCCTTATAACTACAGCTGTGGTTATGCTTGCCTTTTACTTTGAGA
>JALSSG010000168.1 GCA_026984355.1 Hydrogenothermaceae bacterium | reverse complement strand
AATAATCATTCCTTTGAAGTCCCTATAGGAAATTTCTCTGATACAATAACAATTCCATCTGTTTATATAGAAATTTACGATTGTGAAACAATATAAAAAAACAGGGTTGACATATCAACAATAAAACATAAATTTATTTACTACATAAAATAGTAGGTAAATTATGAACCAACGAAAATTAAATTTAAAAAACCTAAAAGAAATCCTCTTTCCTTTAGCAAAGAAATATGATATGAATCTAGACTACTATAAAATATCTTCCACACAACAACTTACAAAACCACTTGTAGTATTTGAGTTTTTTGATAATAAAAACGCTAAGTTTTCTGCAATAATTCCTACAAATATCATCTTAGAGGAAGACTTAGAGTTAGCTTTGATTATAAAAAGCGAAAATAAACTCTCCCTTATATACACATACAAAGAACTAAAAAAACAAATCTATAAAATCTCAGGAGGTAAGTTATGAAAAAAATTATGACTATTAGCCTTTTTATTTGTAGTATTTTAGCAAGTACTGCATTTTCTCACTCAGAGCATCTAAAGCTAAATATAGAAGAAAACTCTACACAACAAGAAACACAGGAAATGATGATGCAAGGCGGTATGATGGGTATGATGATGCAAGACCCAGAAATCAAAAAAATGATGATGGAACATATGAAAAAATGTAGACAGGAAATGATGCAAAAAATGATGAGCAATCCAAAAGTTGTAGAAAAAATGATGAAAATGATGATGATGCACAAAGAAACTGTTAAAGAAGTTCTAAAAAATAACCCTCAAATGAAAAAACAGTTAAAAGAGCTTACAAAATAAGGAGGAAAAATTATGGAAGGTATGGTACACGGCGGGATGTGGCTTTGGTGGGTTCTTGTAGTTGTGTTTTTAATTACAGGAATTGCTGCATTTGTAAAATATCTGCTTAAATAACTGGAGTTAAAATTATGGAAAATCATCATACACACCAACATTCCCACACAGAAAAACACTCAGGACACGCCCATCACATACAGGATTTTAAAAGAAGATTTTTTATTTCAATTATACTGACTATTCCTGTTTTACTTCTTTCTGAAATGATTCAAAAATGGTTTGGATTTGAAATAAGTATTCCTTATCAAAAGTGGGTTTTACTTGGACTTTCATCAGTAATTTACTTTTATGGTGGTTTTCCATTCCTAAAAGGGCTTATATCTGAAATTAAGAAAAAACAACCAGGAATGATGACACTTATCGCAGCAGCTATTTCTGTCGCTTTCTTTTACTCTGCATTTACAGTTTTTTCTGGTGCTGGGAAAGAGTTTTTCTGGGAACTTGCAACACTTATAGATGTTATGCTTCTTGGACACTGGATAGAAGCAAAAAGTGTTCTTGGAGCTTCAAGGGCTTTAGAAGAACTTGTAAAAATTATGCCTACAACCGCCCATTTAGTAAAAAATGGTGATATCCTTGACGTTCCAGTTTCAGATTTAAAAAAAGGTGATGTAGTCCTTGTTAAACCAGGTGAAAAAATTCCGTCTGATGGAACTGTTATAGAAGGAGAAAGCTATGTAAATGAAGCTCTTCTTACTGGAGAATCAAAACCTGTTTTAAAGAAAAAAGGAGATAAAGTAATAGGTGGAGCAATAAACACAGACAGCATTCTAAAAATAAAAATAGAAAAAACAGGAGAAGAAACATATCTATCTCAGGTTATCAAACTTGTAAAACAGGCTCAGGAAAGTAAATCAAAAACACAGGATTTAGCAAATAAAGCAGCAGCATTACTATTTTATGTGGCACTTTTTACAGGAACAATAACCTACATAATCTGGGCTATTTATGGAAAGCCTGACTTTGCTATTGAAAGGGCTGTTACTGTTCTTGTTATAGCATGTCCTCATGCTCTTGGTCTTGCTGTCCCTTTAGTAGTTGCTCTTTCCACATCAATAACTGCAAAAAATGGAATACTTATTAGAGATAGAAAAGCCTTTGAACAGGCAAAAGATTTAACAGCTGTAATTTTTGACAAGACAGGAACTTTAACAGAAGGAAAGTTTGGAGTCACAGATGTTTTATCTTTTATTGATAAAAATGAGCTTTTACAGATATCCTATTCAGTTGAAAAAAATTCAGAACACATAATAGCAAAAGCTATTGTAGATTATGTAAAGGAAAAAGGAATAAAACCTTTTGATATTAAAACATACAAAACACTGCCA
>JALSSG010000167.1 GCA_026984355.1 Hydrogenothermaceae bacterium | reverse complement strand
CTCTCCTAAGTTCTGGTTGAAACACAACTATAAGCAAAAATAAAGCAACAGGCCATATATTATCAAATATCCATAAAACTGTAGGAAGGTGAAGTATTTTTGCAAGAAGCCATATGGATAATAAAAAGATTAGACCTATTAGTATCTGCCAGCCTCTTGTACCTGATAAAAATTTAAGTAGCTGATATATAAGTACAGATATTATCAGTATATCTAAAACGTCGTTAAGTCCCATATTTTGGATTTTGTCTAAAATCCAGTGAATATTTTCATACAAGTCTATATCCTCTAATTGTGTCTATCATAGTTAAAAATTCTTTCGTCTCTTTTACATCATGAGTTCTGATAATGTGAGCACCATTTAAAACAGCTATAGCTGTAGCTCCAAGTCCCCCAAATAGTCTTTCTCTTGGTTCTGGTATCTGATTATAATCTAACAGATTTTTTAGTATAACACCTATAAAAGACTTTCTTGATATACCAATAAGTACAGGTAAACCTAAGATTTTGAATTCTTTTAGTCTTTTTATTATTTCTACATTATGTTCTACTTTTTTACCAAAACCTATACCAGGGTCTATAATAAATCTATCATCTCTTATTCCATGTTTTTTTCCAAAGTTTATTTGATTATTTAAAAAGTCTACAATCTCCTCAACTACATCTTCATAGTAAATTTCTCCTTTCTGCATATTCTCAGGATGTCCTTTTATATGATTTATA
The DNA here is from genome assembly GCA_026984355.1 of Hydrogenothermaceae bacterium. Taxonomy (GTDB): domain Bacteria; phylum Aquificota; class Aquificia; order Aquificales; family Hydrogenothermaceae; genus JAADDZ01. The sequence goes on along the minus strand of JALSSG010000167.1, from coordinate 1,483 downwards.
ACTACAGGACAGTCATATTTTGATATGATATCTGCCATATTTGGGTCAAAACTAAGACCGCTAATATCATTTACTATATCTGCTCCTTCATCAAGGGCAGCTTTTGCAACTGCTGATTTATATGTATCTATAGATATAAAAAAGTTATTGCCCAGTTCCTTCCTTACAGCTTTTATAACAGGGATAACTCTGTCTAACTCCTCTTCCACTGGTACAGGCGTTGAGCCAGGTCTTGTAGATTCACCACCAATGTCTATAATATCTGCTCCTTCGTCTAACATCTGTGAAACTCTATAAACTGCTTCATCTATTTTTTTATAAAAAATACCACCATCAGAAAATGAGTCAGGTGTTACATTTAAAATTCCCATTATGATAGTTCTTGTTCCTAAGTTAAGGAATTTTCCTTTGTAGTTTATCTTGAAGTGATTTTTGTGGAGGTTTACCCACTGCTGTGTAAGTTCTTTTGCTACTTCATTTTTTCCTTCAGATTTTAAGTAAGATGCAAGGTCTTTAAGGTCATCTTCGTTCCTTATCTCTACAGGTTTGATAAAAGGGTCTCTAAAGTAAGCTTTATAGATATTAGTATCTATAGGTTTTAAAAATACAGATTTATCCATTTTTTTCTCCTTATAGATATTAAGCTTTCAAAACACACTGACCAGCCACAACAACCTTTCCTTCTTTTGTTTTAAATTCTTTATTTTCTTCTGCTTTTGCTCTTAGTATATATCCAAGGGCATTGTCAGATTTAGGACTTACAGATGTAATTACGCCTATTTTTTTATCTTCATCAAATATCTCATCTCCTTCCTTAACATTTCCCTGTATTGAGAATTTTGCAAGAGTTCTAGGAGTTCTTCCTCTAAAATATACTCTTGCTATAGCTTCCTGTCCTATATAACATCCTTTTGTAAAGGAAAAGGCATAATCTCCTATATTTGCCTCAAGTGGATGAAAACCTTCTTTTAATTCTTTATGTATTTTTGGTACACAGTTTTTTATTCTTATATCTTCAAATTCATCAACGTCTATTCTCTTATCTTCTGGCAATTTATTTAATATATCCTCTAACTGTCCAAATATGTCAAATCCTGTTTCTCCTATTCTAATTGGATTATTAGCAATGTATATATTGTCTTTTTTTGAAAATTTAAATTTTTCAGGAACATGATTAAATAGCTCTTTTATAAATTTTTCACTCTCTTTGCCAAATATATATACATGAGAAAAACTTTCTGTTAGATTTTCAAAAAATACCTGTAAAGATAGTTTTAGTTTAGTAAATTCCTGTATTATCTTTTCTGGCTTTGCATTTGTATCTAATATAAAGCTATCTCCATCTTTATAAACATAAAATTCTTCTTTTGGTTGACCGTTTCCTGTTAGCCAGAGGTTGTAATTAAACTCTCCATCTTTTAGTGCTACAATGTCGTTTGTTAATGTACTTTGTAAAAAAGATACATGTTCCTCCACAAAACCT
>JALSSG010000166.1 GCA_026984355.1 Hydrogenothermaceae bacterium | reverse complement strand
TAAAAGAAGAGGGGGTAAAGCATTACTTTAGCTATCTCAAGAGTCCAAAAACAAACTCTAACGTAGAAAGGCTAATAAAGAGTATAGAAGAGAAATTATGGCTAATAGAGGAAACAGAATACACTATAGGTGAGTTAAATAGAAATCTAAGAAGATATCTCAGAGTTTATAACTTTATAAGACCACACTATGGACTGGGATTAAGAACTCCTGCTGAGGTAGCCTATGGAAAGTGTTAAAATTTTTATCGGTAGGTGTTCACCATGTATTGAACCGATACACACCCCTTGACATTCACATTCAGGTTGTACATATTATTATTCGCTTTTGATGAAAAAGCCTTCCCGTTTTGAATATGTGAAGTTAAAATCGGTTTGTGGGCGAGCCCCCGCAACCAAATAATTATTGTTATTCTAAAAATCTATAAATTTCCAGTTTTTTGCTTTTACATGGAAAACTCTCATAAAGAATAAACCTGTTTTCAAGACACAGTATATTTTTTTCATTTTTTAATTTTATAAAATCTACAAGTCTATTGTCTTTTCTTGTATAAAAGTATATGTATGAATTAGATGATTTTATAAAATAGTTCTTTGTATAACAGCTTTTTTTAGAAGGAAATATATCTTTGTAAGAAATAGGTTTATATTTCAGGCTATCTGGGAAAAAAACAAATGGTTTATTATCTATTTTAAAGAAAACCTTATCTAAGTTTATTAAGTATTTATAAGGAAACAGAGGATATATTGGTTTATCAAATATATTCGCGTAAATATTTGCATTTATATCTAAAAAATCTACTTTTGATTTTTCTTTGTCAATAATTAAGGCACCATATGATGTAAAGATAAATTTTTTCTTACTTTTTGGAGATAGTTTTTTTCTAAAAAGTAAATTATTTTCTTTTTCAATTATGAGATAGCCTTTTTCTCCTTTTGATAAGAACTCTGGTGGTATAGGTTTTTTATAGATAAATAGCGTTTTTTCATCTATTGTAGGATAAATATATTCAAATGGTCTTTGTTCACATTTAATGAGTTTTTCTACAGGATAAATCTGATTTAAACATCTGTAATCCTGTAAATATATTTTCTTATCTGAAACAAAAATCATAGACCCAGTTTTTATAGGCTTTGATTTTAAAATCTGTAGTGTTTTATCAAATACTAAAATGAATGAGCTTTGTGTTGGTACAGGTATAATATAGTTTTCGTCTACATATATAGTGTCTATACATTCTGGTAAAACAATCTCTTTCTTAGATAGTTTTATCTGTTTTTGTTTTAATTTTATGATTTTAGTAGATAGAATTTTATTGTCTGTTGTTATAATCTGTATGTTGCCTTCTTTTTTAACAAAAAGTTTATTCTGCAAAAAACCTAAAGGAGTATCTTTTTTTGGATTCCAGTTAGATATTGTAATTAATTGTTCGATTTTTTCATTTTTTATGTCAAATATTAAAACAAAGGCTTTGTTTTGTTTATAGTTATCAAAAATAAAAACAGCTAAAGTATCTTTATATAAGAGATATTTATATGTATATCCAAATTCAAGTTTTTTTTGGTAAAATTCATGGACATCATAAATCCATTCAGAAGGATAAAGTTTATATAATTTATAAACACCATCTTTAATATCTGAGAAGAAGACTCCTGATTTACCAAAAAATGCATCTATATCTTTAAATTCTACTATTTTCTTTCTTATTTCTCCTTTTTTTATATACAAATCTAAAGAATATTTGCTGTTTTTTTGAAGATATATTAAACTTTCTCCATAAAGTTTCTTTTTTATAATAATTGGGTATTTATAAGATATTTTCTCTATCTCTCCGTCAGGAAATATTTTGTAGTTATTAATCAGCATAAATTCAGAAAGAATTTCAGGAAAACCATAAAACTGCTTTATATGATTTTTATCTATTAATATTGTTTTTATTATATTGTTTTCATTTACTACATACACTTTCCAGTTTTGATAATTAATTTCTGTTATTAACTCAAGCTTTAAAATATTGTTTTTTGACATATAATCCTGTATAGTCAAAGCATATGATTTAAAAATTACTATTAAAAGAACGAAAAACACCTTTAGCATTTCTACTGACCACTATCTTTTATCTTAAATAACTTTAGATATTTTTCTTTTTTTACAGTTAATATTCCTTTTATACAATCTATATATAGATGCTTATCTTCTGGAGTAAATTTATCAACTAAATTTCCGTTTTTATCAAAAAATAGAAAGCTATAAAAATCCTTTGAAAAAATAAAGTATTTGCCTGATTTACATAGAAACTGGTAAAAATCATTCCCTTTTCTAAGAGAAAAAATTTTTTCTTTCTTTTTTAAGGAGAAAATATCTAATTTATTTTGTTGATTACAAAATACTAAATCTTCTTTCACATTGCAGTTTGAATTCAAAAGAAATAAGCTACCTTCATAAAATACATAAGAAGAATTCTTACCTTTAACAATTATAAAATTCTGGGATTTTTGTATAGATTTAAATTTATCTTGCTGACTTATAAGGTATGTTTTGCCTTTACTGTCTAACAGGTATAGCTTATTGTTCTTTATGTATAAAACTCCTTTAGATGTTAGAGTTGTACTTTTATACTCTGTATTTAGTTTCTTGTTCAATAAAACCTTTTTATTAAAATCCAATACAACAAAAACTCCCAAATACTCTTTTCCACCAAATAAAAACTCTGTAATGTTATGAGGTTTTCTTGGTGAAAGTAAAAAAGCTAAATTCCCATCTTCTAAAATACTTGACTGGTAAACAAGTGTTTCTCTATATTTTTTTGCTTTTAAAAGCTCTTTTTCAATGTAAGCTATATCTAGACATAATACTTGCTTAAAATCAGGAATAAGTTTGTATATACAAAAACGATTTCTATTACTGGAAGTTCCATAAACTTTACTATCAATCTGATAAGCACCTCTTGGATATTCTAATACGTTATAAACCTTAGTGTTTAGAGTATCAGGATTAACTACAACAAAGAAATTATCGCCTCTATATTCTACCTTTAAAACAAGGTAATCTTTTAAAGGGTAAAAATCTATGTATCCTACTGGTAATTTTTTGGAAATAAGCTTTATCTGGTCTGCATATGATAATACTAATAGTAAAAGAGAAAGTAAAAAAGCTCTAATTAACATTAAGTTCCTCCACATAATAGATGAACTGAGGACATTCTTTATCTTTTAGAGAATAAACAAGTAGCTTTTTCTTCGTTTTTGGACTGTAAAGGTATATATCTGTTATATCACATATAAGAAGCTTTTCATTGTCTATAGCATATATTATAGGTGCTGTAAAAAAAGTTTCATATACTACCTTATGAGATTTCTTATGATATGAGTAGAGTCCTTTATCTTTTATAGACTTTGTTCTGTCAGTATGAAAATAAATAACGTTATTATCTTCTGAATAAACAGGACGATAAAATGGAAAAAATTTATAGCTCTCCAGCAAAGTTTTCTTTTTTCTTTTTTGTATGTTTATCTCTACTAGTTTAAAATTTGAACCTTCATTCTTTCCTAACAAAATTATATCTTTTAAAAGTGAAAAATAATTTTTTCCATATAAATATACAGCGAATCTTCCATCACTGGAAAAACTACAGTCTGGAACTTGAATAAATGCAGGGAACTTATACTCAATGACAGGTACAAACTTATCTTTTTCATAAATATATATTCCCTGTTCTGTACATATTCCAAATCTATCTTTATTTAGCCTATAATAAACTACATTTAGATATATGTTTGATGGTATCTTTAAAAAAGCTCTTAATTTTTTATCAAAAAAATCTCTACCACAAGATTGTAAAAATGGAAACATATCAAGAGAACATTTTAGGTGAACAACTTTCTCCTGAGATTTTTTTACATCAATAACTAACTGATAATCTGGGTATTCAAGTATTATAAAACCACTTTTTAAAAATTTTACCTTTTGTTTTTCTAAATTAATAGGAACTTTCTCTTCTGATACAATCTCTACACCTAACGAAAATCCAAAAATTAAAAGGATAACTACTAAAAACATACTAAAAATTTGACAAGTTTATTAAGATTAACTTATCTTAAATATAAATTTATCTTTCATATAAAAAAATATAAAAATATAAAGGAGGTTTTGCAATGAAAAAAGTAACGGTAATGGCCATAGCAGCAGCACTATCAGTATCATCAGTCTTTGCTTCTGAAGGAGAAAAAATCTTCAAATCTAAAGGATGTACTGTATGCCATAAGGCAAATATAAACACTGTAGGACCATCTTTAAAACACATATCAGAAGTTTATAAACAAAAAAATGGAGATTTAGTAGCTTACTTAAAGGGAAATGCAAAAGCTATAGTAGACCCTTCAAAAGCTGCCATGATGAAAAACTATTTAAAACCGTTAAAAAGTTTATCTGACGAGCAAATAAAAGCTCTAGCAGATTTTATTCTTTCTCACTAAGCTTAAGAGCGAGGGTTCTCCTCGCCTTTAAAACCTTACACCAATCTGAGCAAAAGGCATATTCCATCTTAATCTTTGCTGTATCTTATAACTATCTTTTTCATAATCTGTTTTTAATCTCCAATGCCTGTACCCTATAGAAAAGAAAAGATTAGATAGATACTTTATATCTGTAAAATACAGAGTCTCTAAAATTTCTAAATTATAGTAAAGTGTTTCTTTATATTTTAAGATTTTTGCTTCTGTTGTTGTTTTAAATAAAAGGTTTAATCCTGAAAAAGGAATATTTATATCAAAACCTAAAAATAAAAATGGAACTATCCTTGAACCCTGAGATGAATCTTTAATATCCTTAATATCAGTTTTAATCTTTCTTTTTATATCTGATTTTATATACTTTAAGTAAATTCCATATTTAGGTGAAATTTTTGCATCTTTAAATAGCTGATAGAAAAAGGTAAAGTTATATTCTTTAATGTTCACATTTATATCCATATCTACAGTGTCTTTATCATCAAAAAAATCAAAAATATAAAAATCTCCAAATTTAAAATCGTCTGAAACAATACCTGATGTTCCAAAAAATATTGGAAAGTTTGCTTCCTGAAGTACATCAATCATATTTATCTCAACTTTTCCAGAAGCTAAATAAGAATAAGAAAAATAATCAAATCTAAAATCCGGAACCAAAGGTATAAAGTGAAGAATCTGGAAATGAAATCCTTTGTTTATCTGGTGATTTGAAATATTTAACTTTGTTTGTCTTTGGATAATATCTATCTTTCCTGTTATAAATGTGTTGTTATTTGATATTTTAAAGTCTAAAACAGCACCATAGGAAAAACCAACAAAGAGAAAAAATAAAACAAAAATTTTATTCATAATCTCAAACCTCTTTTTATATCTGCAAGCATGTATATAAAAATCGGTATACTTCCTATTATTCCAAAAATTCCTGCTATAAAAAAGGTGTCCTGAAAGGAAAAAGAATAGCTATGAAGAGATTGAACATAATAAAGTAAAGCTTTCATTTTAGCTTCCAAAAGATTTTCTGGAATAAATTTCTGAGCAAAACTCTTTAGTTTCTCTAAAAACATAACTACATACGAAATATTCTGCTGTCCTACAATACCATCATAATGCTGAGCATGATTTTTTAAAAGCTCATTTGTAGCTATTGCTGTTCCAAAAGAACCGCCAACAAATCTTGCATAATGCATAAGTCCTGTACCTAAAGTAGCAAGTTCCTCACTTAAATTTCTTAAAGCCATAGTAGTAGTGGGAGCAAAAAACATTCCCATAGCTATACCAAGAGGTATTGTCATAATTGCTGCTTTAATAGATGGTGTATAGTAATTAAATTTTGGAAGAAGGTATAAAGCACTAAATAAATATACACTTACACTTATATAAAGAACATATTTTTCACCAAATTTATCACTTAATATCCCAGCTACTGGAGAAAAAATAGCTATAAAAATAGCAAGAGCTAAGATATGTAAGCCTGCATCAAGAGTAGAAAGACCTTTTAACTGCTCATAATATAATGGTAAAAGATAAAAAAGTTGATATAGAGAAAATCCAAGTAAAAGAAAGAAAAGTAAAAAACCAGTTAAATAGTCTCTATTTAAAAATATCCTGTAATCAAGTAAAGGTTCTTTTGATAAAAGTTCAGATAAAGCATAAAAAAGAAGTGAAAAAATACATACAACAGTAAGATAAATAATAGTATCTGAATAAAACCAGCCTAGCTGTTGTCCTTTTGAAAGGATTATCAATAAGGTTATGGTAAACATAGATAAAAAGAAAAATGAAACAAAATTAAGCTTTGGCTGCTGGAAAATTTTTGATTTTGGTAAATAAAAAATAGCTAAAATCGTAGTAAGTATTCCAAAAGGAATGTTTATGTAAAAAACCCATCTCCAGCTTATATATTCTGTAATGTATCCTCCAAGAGTTGGACCAAGTGCAGGAGCAAAACTGACTCCTAAACCAAAAATTCCCATAGCAAGACCTTTCTGCTCTGGTGGATATACTGAAAATAAAATAGTCTGTGCAGTAACCATAATAAAAGCTTCCCCAACTCCTTGAAGAACCCTAAATAAAATCATTTCTTCTAATGAATCAGATTGACCGCACATAAAAGAAGAAAAAGTAAAAAGAACAATACCAGCTATATAGATATTCTTCAAACCAAACTTTTTATCTAACCAATCTGATAAAATAAGACCTGTTGCAGATGCTATCATGTATGCTGTTATAACCCATTGGACACCATAAAGGTCTGTTTTTAAAGGAGCCATTAATTTTGGTACGATAATATCTACAATGGTAGTATCTAAGATAGCCATAAAGGCTCCAGTCATAACTATATAAGTTATTAAAATCCTCTCCCATAAAGAAACCTTTTCATATAAAGGAATATTTTCCATCACTCTTCTCTCTTTATTTCTACCTCTCCACCAAGGCCAACTCTAAGAAGCTCTTTTTTACCTTTTGTTATTTTTATTTTTACTGGAATTCTTTGTACAACTTTAGTAAACTCTCCAGCTGATATATCTCTTGGAACAAGAGCATATTTTGCAGCTGTTGCATAGTTTATAGTTTCTACCACTCCTTCAAACTCTTCATCAGGATAAGCATCTAGCTTTATTTTGGCTTTTGAACCTACTTTTATTCCTTCTAATTTGTTTTCCTCTAATAAAACGTTAATGTAGAAACTATCCTTTTTAATTATTGAATATACAGGCATTCCAGCTTTTACAGAATCACCTACAGAAACAAATTTTTTTCCTATATATCCATCAAAAGGTGCTGTTAAAACTGTATATTGAATTTTGTTTTGAATATCTATTTTCTGTTCTTCAAGAGCCTTTAGCTGACTTTCTAAAGATTTTAACTGTTTTTCTAACTCTTTAAGTATACCTTTCTTAACTTCTGTTAAAGATACATTTTTTTCAGCCTTTTCTTTTACTACTTGTAGTTGAGTTAGCATTTTGTCTAACTGTTGTCTTTTTTCCTGTAGCACCCTGTACTGTGTTTGAACTTCTTCGTATTTTTTCTGAGGAATAAGTTTTTTTTCTAAAAGTCTTTTTAATCTATCTCTGTCTTTTTTTAACTGAGCTAACTGAATATCTAACTGATTAATATTAAACTTAAACTCTTCTATCTTTTGATTTACTTCTTTTAATCCAAGATAGGCAACTTCTTGATTTAGATTTAGTTCTTTTTTTATTCTTTTAATCTTTTCTATAAGAGCCTGTTTTTTGTAATTTAATGCTTTTATCTTATCTTCTGTGGCTTTTAGCTCTATTTTAAAGTCTTTATCATAAAGCTTTGCTAATTTTTCTCCTTTTTTTACAAAATCTCCTTCTTTTTTATACATTTGAACTATCTTTCCAGATACTCTGTGGAAACCTACATTTGATATATAGTCAGACTCTACAAAAACTGCATTTGTTATAGCATATTCCATTCTATGTTTTATCCATTTAAAAGCTAAAATCGCAAAAATAATTATTAAGATAATAACCACTAAAATACCTATCTTTTTTTGCATCATAAGCCTCCAATCAACTTAGTTCCTGTAGCATTTTCAAGCTCAAATACTGCTTCTAGTAGCTGATAATAAGAAATTTCTTTACCTTTCATAGCTTTTGTTAGCTGTGCCTGAGCATTTAAAACATCTGTTGTAGAAGCAAGCTGGTTTTTATACTGTTCTACAACAAGCTGGTAATATTCTTTTGCTTGTTTTAACATGTTTTCTGAAACTATTAAATTTTCCTTTGCTGTTATAAATTTCTGGTATGCATTTTGAACCTGTAAAAAAATCTTATTTTCTACGTCTTTTAATTTTAACGATACCTTTTTCTCTTCTAATCTTGTTTTAAGCATTTTATAGTAAGGCTGGATACCTTGAATATTTACTTTAATTCCAACAGTTAAAGAAAAATTAACTTTTGGGTCTAAATAATCTACCTGGTCTGTATATATAACTTTACCTTGTGAAAAGACCTTTGGAAGAAAATCAGCTTTTTCAATATTCTGAAGATGTTTTACTTTATCTTTTTGATATTTTATGAATTTTAAAATATTTCTATGTTTGACAGCTAATTTTTGAAGGGTTTTTAAGCTAAAAGAGATATCTGGTGTAATATGTACTTTTTCTACTGTAATATCATCTGAAGGTGATTTTCCTAAAATAGTTAATAAATATCCTTTTGCTAAAGCTAGATTTTCTTTAGCTGTTTTTAAATCTCTTTTCGTTTCTGATATTTTTACTCTTGCTTGAAGAAGCTCTACATAAGAGGCATACCCTTCTTCATAAAATCCTTTTACTCTTTGATAATGAGCTCTAACAGCCTCCAACTGTTTTTCGTATATATCTACTATAGCCTTTGCCTTTAATACCTGAATATAAGCTTTTTTCACATCAGCTATTATCTGTTTTTCTTTCTCTGTTAGCTTTTCAAAAGAGGCTTTTATGTCTATCCTATCTATTTTTATTTTTTCATGTCTTTTACCACCTGTATAAATCAGATAGTTAAAACCAAATTCAAAGTTATTAAAACTTTTTTCCATCTGTTTAAATGAGATTGGTGGAATAGGAGGGTCTGGAGGAATATTAAAGTAAGGTGTTTGGGCAAGCCACGTATGAGAATATTGTAAGAAGAACTCTGGATAAAAAAGTTGTTTGTCTATTTTTAGATTTAATTTAGATATATCTACCTCTTTTCTATTAATTTGAATTTCAGGATTATTATTTAAGGCTTCAACAATAGCTTCCTGTAAAGTAAGAGCATATAATCTATAAGCTGATAAGACCAAAACTAAGATTAGTAAAATTCTCATTTAACTATTCCTCTAAGAATTAGTTTTACAGCTTGATTAAATTCAGATATAACCTTGTTTATATCTTTTTTTTCAATTAATAAATCAAACTTAAGTAGTTTTTCTCCATAACTCACAATTAACCCTGCAATTATGTCTTTATTGTCAAATTCACAAAAAAGCTCTGTATAAAAATCTATAAATTTTTTATAGGTTGATACGTAAACCTCCTTAAAGTTTTCCTGCATACAAAGAAGCTGAAAAAAGAATATATATGCAACTTCTTTATAAGAGTAAAGTAACAAAAACATCTCTTCTGAAAAAGAATATATAGTCTGACTTATATTCTGCTTATCTTTCTTATTTTTATACTTTTGTATAAGCTCATCTATCTGGCCTACTATAAGCTTTACAATGTGCAAAAAAATATCTTCTTTACTTGAAAAGTAAAGATAAAATGTTCCCTGTGCATATCCTGCATCTTTGACTATGTCAGAAACTTTAGCATTAAAATATCCTTTTTCAGAAAAAACTTTTATAGCAGACCTTATTAATTTGCTTTTAGTATCTTCTGACTGACTCATCAATCAGTATATTAATACAAAAAAATAAATTTAGTCAACTATAAAAAAAAGGAATCTCTTACTGAGATTCCTTTAGGATAAGAGATGTTATAGTCCTTACAGGAAATCCTGTTGCTCCTGGTGGATGATAATACCATCCAGATGTATTATGAGCAGGTCCTGCTATATCTATATGTACCCATGGTATTTTAGGGTCTACAAATTTTTCTAAGAACAGCCCACCGATAATTGCTCCTCCATATCTAGTTTTACCGATATTTAAAACATCTGCATTTGGAGCCTTTATATGCTCTCTTAATTTGTCATTAAATGGAAGTTGCCACATCCATTCTCCAGTTTCCTCAGATACTTCTAGAACCTGATTTATAAGTCTTTGATTATTACCCATTACACCAGCAGTATACTCTCCAAGAGCTACTACACAAGCTCCTGTAAGAGTAGCCATATCAATGATAGCATCTGGCTTTAGTTCAGAAGCGTAGCTTAAAGCATCTGCAAGAGTTAATCTTCCTTCTGCATCTGTATTTCCTACTTCTATAGACACACCATTTTTTGCGATTAAAATGT
>JALSSG010000165.1 GCA_026984355.1 Hydrogenothermaceae bacterium | reverse complement strand
GAACGTTGTGGGATATAAAGCTTTAATGGTGGCAAGATTTGAACATAATCAACAAAGTTTTGTCTGAACGTTGTGGGATATAAAGTTCTTCTGCATCAGACATTTTAACTTTTGATGTAAATCGTTTTGTCTGAACGTAGTGGGATATAAAGACACTTGTTGTAAACAAGCTTCGTTCAAGGGTTAGAAGTTTTGTCTGAACGTAGTGGGATATAAAGAGCCAAAGAACAAGCCTATAAAAAGGGCTATTCGGGGATTTTGTCTGAACGTTGTGGGATATAAAGTTATCAATTTTGATAAGCTCAATTCCACCTGATACCACGTTTTGTCTGAACGTTGTGGGATAATGTTTTTTTGTAATATGGCTTTGATTATTTATTTAACATGTAGAAAATCCAAAACTTCTACAAAATCACAAATAAATTAACAAAACTTCCAAAGACGGTTGTCAATAAAATAAATAAAGATGTAGCTAGTAAAGAATGCAATAGTGTATATAGATATAAAAACAATAAGCTTATACTATCAATTTATTGAAAAGTAGCTTATGGGACTTTAACTACTATTTTTCCAAAAAATTGTCTACTTAATAGTTTCTCATAAGCTTTTTGTACATCTTCAAATTCAAATATTGAATCTATTACTGTTTTTAATGTTTTAGGGAACAGTTTTAGATACTGAAATACTTCTGCTTTAGTTCCCATATATACACCATGAATTGTTTGATTTTTACCAAAGATATATCTTAGGTTTATCTGTACTTCTGCTCCTGTTGTTGTACCAAATGTTATTATGTTTGCTCCTCTTTTACCGCAGGATAAAGATTTGTTAAATGTTGCAGAACCTATATGGTCTACTACTATATCACACAGGTTTTCATCTGTTATTTCTTTTACTTTTTCTACAAAATCTTCTTTCTTATAGTTAATTACAAAGTCAGCTCCTAACTGTTTTGCTTTTTCTATTTTCCAATCATCTCCAACTGTAGTTATGACAGTAGCATTAAAGGCTTTTGCAATTTGTATTCCTGCAGTTCCTACTCCACTTCCTCCTCCATGGATTAATACTGTATCTCCCTGTTTTATTTTTCCCCTTGTAATTAAAGAATGCCACATAGTTGTGTATGTGATACCTATCCCTGCTGCTTCTTCAAAGCTTAATCCTTCTGGTTTTTTAAATACATTCTGGAAAGGAACTTTTACATATTGAGCAGATACACCATCTTCTATAACACCAAGGGGTCTATACATGTTGCATAAGTTATCTTGACCTGATATACAATTTTCGCAATAACCACAGGACATACCGGGATAAACAATAACTTCATCACCTTCTTTTACGTTCTTTACAAGTTTTCCCACTTTCTCTACAATTCCTGAAGCGTCAGAGGCAAATATATGAGGAAGTGGAATTTCTTTTGGATATTTACCTTCCATTACCCATATATCAAGATGGTTAAGTGAAAAAGCTTTTATTCTTACAAGGACTTCATTTTCATTTATTTCTGGAACTGGAAATTCTCCTACCTTTATGTTTTTGTAGCTTCCAAGTTTATCATAGTATAAAGCTTTCATTTTTTTATTCATCGCTTAAAACCTCTTGTGTTATATTTTCCTGTGAAGATTGTTTTATTTTCCAATTCATAAGATTTTTAGACCTGTATGTAAAAAATCCAAAGTCCCAGATTTTTATTTCTTTTTTTCTAAAATACTTAAAATCATAAAATTTTTCTATTTTTAGCTCTTGTCTTGTGGCTTTTGGCTGATAATCTACAATATCGGTTAGCTGTTTTATAATATTATTTTCTTCTTGTTTATTTTTTATGGCTTTTTTGGTAATTTTCTTTCCTCTAAATCCTTCGGTTATACCATCTTCTTCAAACCATAAAGGTGTACCTATAGCTATATTTGAAGATAAAGTTATACCATCATTAAAAGGTGTGAAAACTATTAGATTTTTTAGTTTGGAAAATACCGATTTTATGTATTCTTCATCAAAATGTTCTAATAAGTCTTCTCCAAATATTATTAGATTTTCTATATCCGAGTTTTCTACTTTCTGTAATATATCTGGTAAGTAGGCTAAATTATTTGTGTTATTTATTATTCCAAAAGCGTTTCTTTCAATAGGTAGTATAAGAATATTTGATTTTTTTTCTTTTGCTATTTTACCCAGTGTTTTGCCTATACTATATGCTTTTTCTCCTTTTGTATATGAAGTGCTGTATATAATAACTGTATCTTCATTAAAAATACTTGAATTTTTCAATAACTGATTTACAAGTTCTTCTGGATTATTTATTTTTATTTCTTGTGGGAAGTATTTTTTTAATCTATCTAGCTTTTCTCCGATGAATATTATCTCTTTTTTTAGTGGTTCTACAGGTTTTCCAAGTTCGTATAGATTTTCAAATAAATAAGATAAAACAGGATGAGTATTAGCTACATCATCTCCTACGACTACTATCCTTTTTGCTTTCTCTACATCAAGTTGTGAAGGAAGAGTATATTCTCCTAATTCTTCAATAATACCTGCTAAAACTGGTAAAGTATCCAGTGTTACGGTAGATGTTGGAATTATTCCGGTTTTTTCCACTAATTTATTTAATTCATTTATAGTTTCATTTTTACTCCAGGGAGAGTATATAACAGCTGTTTTTTGAGCGTTTTCATTTAAAATCTGTGCAACTTTTTCTAAGGCTTTATGTTTTGGTGCAAATTCATTGTTTATCAAAGCTTCATTTAATCTATTTGATATGCATATATCATATCCAAGGTATGGACCACTACAGACCATTAGGTCAGATGTTGAGCGAATTCTGTATATTTCTTTTCCATCGTGGTCTATAGCAACTGGACATTGAAGACTACACATACCACAGTATGTAACTTTTTCCTGAAGCAACCATGGTCTTGCTCTGTATTTAAATGGTTTAAAGACTATAGCTCCTACAGGACATATATCTACGCATAAACCACACATTTCACAATTGCTTCTTATGTCCATTGGTTTTTCATCAGGAGATATTACAATTTCAAATCCTCTTTCTTCCTGAAATAGTGCATGTGCTCCGTTAACATTATCGCACACACTTATACACTTTATACAAAGTACACATCTGTTTGATATAAATTCAAGATAATCACTTTCCCAGTCTTCTTCAGGTCTTACTTTTTCAAAAGGTGTTATAGGAAGTACATTATGTTGGGGACCATAATAAGTTCCCCAATTTTGTAAATCACATTCTCCAGCTTTATCACATACAGGACAGTCAAGAGGGTGTCTTGTAAATAACATTTCAAGGATAAACTTCCTGTCATTAAAGACATTCTCGTTCATGGTTTCTATTTCCATTCCATCATATACCTGTGTTCCACAGGCTATAATACTACGGTTAGCCTTTACATCCCAAACCAAACACATTCTACATCCACCAAATATAGGGAGCTTTTCGTGGTAGCAAAAAGTGGGAATTAGAATATTTAATTTTTTCGCAGCCTCTAAGACAGTTATACCTTCTGGAACTTTTATTTGTTTGCCATCTATAGTAATGTTTACCTTTTTCATAAAAAGCTCCGTTAAAATATGTTAAAGATATAATAACTAATATATAATAAATTTCCTAACTATACTAAAAATCAGGGTTTGATTTATGAAATACACTATTAAAGATGTTTTCCAGAAGAAGAAACCTTTAATATGTTATTTTATGGCAGGATATCCTAATATTCATGATAGTCTTGATGTGGCAAAACTTATGATAAGAAGCGGAGCTGATATTCTTGAAGTTGGAATTCCTTTTTCAGACCCAGTAGCTGATGGTACAACAATACAGGTAGCTCATGAAGTTGCTTTAAAAAATGGAATAACTCCAATTAATGTATTTTGGCTGACAAAAAAATTAAAGGAACGATTTCCTTATATTCCGTTAATAGCTATGACTTATTACAATCCTATATTTGTAATGGGAGAAGAAAAGTTCTGTAAGCTTGCTAAAGAGTCAGGTATAGATGGTTTTATAGTTCCTGATTTACCTCCAGAAGAGGCAGAAAAATTTAAAAACATAGCTAATTTTTTTGGACTTGATGTAATTTTTTTACTTGCACCTACTTCTAATGATGAAAGGATACGGATTGTAAGTGATTTATCAGATAGCTTTATATATTATGTTTCTCTTACAGGAATTACTGGAGCAAGAGAAACTCTACCGTGGAATGAGCTTAGGCAAAAGGTAAAACAGATAAAAACTTTTACAGATAAGCCAGTTGCAGTTGGATTTGGTGTTTCAAAGAAAGAACATGCTTATAATATTGCAAAAATTTCAGATGGTGTTATTGTTGGAAGTGCTATTGTAAAACTGCAGGGAAAAAGAGATATGATGGGAATAGATAAACTTGTAAGAGAACTAAAAGAAGGTATAAAAGAGGCAGAAAAATGATAGCTGTTGTTGATTATGGTATGGGAAATTTAAGAAGTGTTTCAAAGGCTTTGGAATTTGTAGGATGTAATGTAAAGATTACTTCTAATCCAAGAGATTTAGAAAATGCTAAAGGAATTGTTGTTCCGGGAGTAGGTGCTTTTGGAGATGCTATTCATAACCTTGATAGACTTGGTCTTTTAGATACTATTGTAAAACTTATTAATCAAGGAAAACCTTATCTTGGTATATGTCTTGGGCTTCAAATTTTGTTTGAGTATGGATATGAATTTGGGGAACATGAAGGTCTTGGAGTTTTAAAAGGTAAGGTTATAAGATTTCAAGAAAAGGAAAATTTTAAAGTTCCTCATATGGGCTGGAACCAGGTATGGATAAAGAAAACTGATGGACTTTTTTCTAATATACAAAATGGTGAGTTTTTCTATTTTGTTCACTCTTTTTATGTTGTACCTGCGGATGATAAAGTTATAGCTTCAACTACAGATTATATAAATGAGTTTTGTTCTGCTGTAAAGACGGAAAATATATGGGCTGTTCAGTTCCACCCTGAGAAAAGTCAAAAAGCAGGTTTAAAACTTCTAAAAAACTTTAAGGATTTTGTGTATTTATCTTAAGCTTTTTGTCTCTACGAAACGAAAAATCTAAAAAGACCCTTTAATATAATGTTTTGGAAATCTTCATATGAAAAGACTTTTATTTTATGGAATTGTTTATTTTATTTTTATTGTTCTCTTTGGTGGTATTACTTTAATTGACCATCTTTCTAGAGAAAAAGATTATCTTTCAGCTAAACTGAAAGAAGAGTTTTCTTTTTACAGAAATTCTTTTAATACTTTTGATATTCTGGCTAATTTCTTCCTGTATAAAATAAGTACAGATAAGCAGTTAAAAGAAAAATTTCAAACAGAGAAAGATATTAATAGTCTATCAAAATGGATTTTTGACAGGTATAAAGATGATTATATGTTCTTGAGTAAGTATGGAATAAAAAAAATATATATTTATCTCCCAGATGGACAAGTAGTTCTTAGATTTCATAATCCAGAAAGGATACTTGATAAAATAGATACCTTAACAAATCAACTTGGAATTATTTATTTTTCAAGAATATCAAATAATGATAAAGTTTTAGCTAATATAAAACTTGTTATACCTTTTGTGTATGCACGGAATATTTTAAAAAAGACTTTTCCTAATAAAGAGTACCTTTTTTTAATAAAGAACAAATATTTATCATTTAAAGAGTTTACTGGATATATAGAAAGTGAATTAGACAAAACTTTTTATTACTACTTTGCTGAAAATCTATCTTCAAAAATCTCAAAGCTAAATATGAAACTATCAGAAATTATAAAAAAAGACCTTTTTTCCTTTCAAAGCTTTAATGTTTCTGTTAAGGATAATGGGCAGTGGTATATAGTTTATTTTATTCCTATTAGCAAGCTTTTTAATAACCTGCCAAAAGACCTTGGATATTTAGTTTCTTATGAAGAAGATAACTATATAGGTTCAATAAGGAAGAATTTTTGGGAAGTTTTTCTACTTGGAAATGGTGTTTTTGGTGGACTTTTACTTTTAATGTTTTATAGGTTCAAGGATAAAGAAAAGTATGAGCAGTTGGCATCTATAGACCCTCTTACAAAAATAACAAACAGAAGAAAATTCGATGAATTAGCACAGTATGAGTTTGATAAAGCAAAGAGATATAATAGGCCTTTATCATTTATTATTTTTGATATAGATGATTTTAAAAAGATTAATGATAAGTATGGTCATCAAATGGGAGATAAGGTTCTTATTGAAGTTGCAAATACAGTAAAAAATAGTATTAGAAAAACAGATATATTTGCTCGTTTTGGTGGTGAGGAATTTGTAATATTAGCACCTGAAACAGATATAATTGGTGGAAAACAGTTAGCCGAAAAAATACGAAAGATAATAGAGGAAATCTCACTAAATCCTGTTTCAAAGATAACAGCGAGCTTTGGAGTTACAGAAATAAAAGATAGTGATAATAATATTGACGATTTATACAGAAGAGCTGATAAGGCTCTTTATCAGGCTAAAGAAAAAGGAAAAAATAGAGTCTTTGTGATGCTTTAAAACGCCCCCAGAAAGGGGGCAGAGAAAAACTATTAAATATCGTAGTATAGCTCAAATTCTTTTGGATGAGGAACAAGTCTTATAGCATCTACTTCTTCCTGTTTTGTTTCAATCCACATATTGATAAAGTCTTCGTCCATAACACCACCTTTTAGTAAGAAGTCCATATCTTCTTTTAGAGCATCAATAGCTTCTTGTAATGAAGCTGGAGTTGTTGGTATGTTTGCTAATTCTTCAGGTGGGAGTGCATAGATATCTTTTTCTAATGGTTCTCCTGGGTCAATTTTGTTTTCTATACCATCAATAGCAGCCATTAAAAGTGCTGTAAATGCTAAATATGGATTTGAAGAAGCATCAGGGAATCTTACTTCTATTCTTTTAGCTTTTGGAGACTGTGAACCCATAGGTATTCTTATTGCTGCAGACCTGTTTCTTGCAGAATATGCAAGTCTTACTGGAGCTTCAAATCCCGGTACAAGTCTATGGTATGAGTTTGTTGTTGGATTTGTAAATGCAGCTATAGCTTTTCCGTGTTTTATTATTCCACCAATAGCATAAAGTGCTATTTCAGAAAGTCCTGCATATTTATCTCCTGCGAACATATTTTCTCCATTTTTCCAGATAGAAAAGTGTGTATGCATACCAGAACCATTATCTCCAGCAAGTGGTTTTGGTAGGAATGTTACAAATTTTCCGTGTTTATAACCAACATTTCTAAGAACATATTTGTATTTAAGAACGTTATCACCAGTTCTTACAAGGTCAGAAAATCTAAAGTTTATTTCTCCCTGTCCAGCAGTACCAACTTCATGGTGTTCTCTTTCTACAGTAATTCCTACTTCTTCAAGAGTTTTAACCATTTCTCTTCTAATAGGAGCCATTTTATCTAATGGTGGAACTGGGAAGTATCCTCTTTTATAAGGAGTTTTATAACCAGTGTTAGGCATTTCTTCTCTTCCAGTGTTCCACCATCCTTCTATAGAATCTACTTCATAATAAGCATGGTTTGCTCCATTGCTGAATTTGATTTCATCAAAGATGAAGAATTCTGCTTCTGGTCCAAAGAATGCTGTATCTCCTATTCCAGTAGATTTTAAGAATTCAACAGCTTTTAGAGCTATGTTTCTTGGGTCTCTGTTGTAAGGTTCTTTAGTTATAGGGTCTATCACATTACATACAAGTGAAATAGTAGGTTCTTCTATAAATGGGTCTATAAAAGCAGATTTAGGGTCAGGTATTAAAAGCATGTCAGATTCCTGTATACCTTTCCATCCTCTTATAGAAGAGCCATCAAAAGGAACTCCATTTTCAAAACTTTCTAAAGAAAACTCGTGAGTTGGAATTGTAAGGTGTTGCCACTGACCAAATGGGTCAGAAAACTTAAGGTCTACAAAAACGATGCCTTTTTCTGAGATTACTCTCATTACATCATCTGGTGTTTCGCACTGAATCATTGCCATGGTACATCCTCCTTAAATTTATTTTTTTATAAAAAACATAATAGTTGCTCTTATATTGCAGCTGTTCCTCTTTCACCTGTTCTTATTCTGATTACATCTTCTACAGGGATTATAAATATTTTTCCATCACCGATTTTTCCTGTTCTTGCTGCATTTGTTATAGCTTCAATAACTTTTTCCACTAAATCGTCAGGAACAACTACCTCAATTTTAAGTTTTGGAAGAAAATCAATAACATATTCTGCTCCTCTGTATAATTCTGTATGACCTTTTTGTCTTCCAAATCCTCTTGCTTCTGTAACTGTCATTCCATAAACACCAACGTCCATTAAAGCATCTTTAACTTCATCTAACTTAAAAGGTTTAATAATTGCTTCAATTTTTTTCATTCAAATAAACCTCCATTTTAATTTTATTACAAAATACATGCCAGTAGTCTAATTATAGGTAAATATGTTTTTACATAATTCTTTTCTAAAAAATACTGCACAAATGTTGTGCATTTTTGCATAAATTTTATGCATTAAGGTCAAAGGCCACTACTTTTATTTCTGTATAATCTTCAATAGCGAATTTAGGTCCTTCTCTTCCTATTCCACTGCCTTTTACTCCACCATAAGGCATATTATCTGCTCTAAATGTTGGAATATCATTTATTATTACTCCACCTACTTCTGCATTTTCTATAACTTTCCATGCATTTTTTAAGTTATTGGTAAATACACCTACTTGAAGACCATAGTTAGTTTTATTTACTAGCTTTATTGCTTCATCAATATCTGTAAATTTCTTTGTAGCTACTACTGGTGCAAAGGCTTCTTCATAGAAGAGTTTACTTTCTTCTGGGACTTCAGATACTATTGTAGGTTGAAATACTGTTTTTTCTTCTGCACAGGACATTCCACCGATTTCAACTTTTGCTCCTTTTTGTACCGCTTCCTGTATCCATGTATGGATTCTTTCAACTTCGTCAACAGTTATAACAGGACCTACATCTGTATCTTCATCCATAGGGTCTCCAAATTTTAACTTTGATACTTCTTCTTTTAAAAGTTTATTAAATTCTTCATAAACATCTTGATGAACAAGTATTCTTTGAACAGATATACATACCTGTCCAGCTATGGCAAAACCACCTAATACAGATTTTTTTGCAGCAAGTTCAAGGTTTGCATCTTTATCTACAATTACAGCAGAGTTTGAACCAAGTTCTAAGACTAATTTCTTGATACCTACCTGTCTTGCTATTATATCTCCTACTTTTAAGCTTCCTGTAAATGAAACTACTCTTACATCTGGGTGAGTAGTCATAGCCTGTCCTACATCAGCAAAACCTGGAATAACAGAAATAGCTTCTTTAGGAATACCAGCTTCTAAAAACAGCTCACACAACATTATAGGAGTGAGAGGTGTTCTTTCACTTGGTTTTAGTACAAAAGGACATTTCGCGGCTATAGCTGGGGCTATTTTATGTGCTGTAAGGTTTAATGGAAAGTTAAAGGGAGTTATGGCAGAAACTATTCCAGCAGGTTCTCTAAAGTAAAATCCCTTTTTTCCCTTACCATTTGGTGAAGCATCAAAATGCACATATTCTCCATGTATTCTTTTAGCTTCTTCTGCTGATATGGTAATAGTGTTTATTGCTCTGTCTACTTCTGTTCTTGCTTCTTTTATTGTTTTACCTACCTCATAAACGAGTGTTCTTGCAAATTCTTCTCTATTTTCTTTTAAAAGCTGTGCTACCTTAAGTAGTTTTTCATATATTTCGTAAGTAGTCATTTCTTTTAATTTTTTTAAACCTATTTTTGCTTTTTCTATAGCTTTTTCTACATCTTCAGGTGAACCTTTTGGAGCTTCTCCGATTTTTTCTAAAGTGTACGGATAGATAACGTCTATTTTTTCAGATTTGTATACTTTTTCTCCGCCGATTATCATAGGAAGGGATTTCATTGTGTTATACCTCTTAAGAGAGTATTTAATAAAATATTTTAGCAGAATATACAATTTAATGATTATACATATTTTGGAATTCTTTAGAAAAAAAGTATTAAAATATTTAAAGCAAAATTTCATATGAGGGCATGAATGGTAAGAATAATATATGTAAGGCATGCAGAAAGCTTATGGAATCCTATAGGGAAATATCAAGGAAGATTAGACCCAGAGTTAAGTGAAAGAGGACATCAGCAGTCTAAACTTTTGGCTAAAGCTTTAAAAAAGTATAATCCTACTGCCTTATACTCAAGTCCATTAAAAAGAACATATCAGACAGCAGAATATATAAGTAAAGAGCTAAATCTTCCTATTAATATTTCAGAAGAAATTATAGAAATAGACCATGGTGATTGGTCTGGAATGTTAGTTGATGAAGTAAAAGAAAAATATCCAGATATGTTTAGAGCATGGATTTATGAGCCAGAGAATGTAAAATTCCCAAATGGTGAATCTTTGACTGAT
>JALSSG010000164.1 GCA_026984355.1 Hydrogenothermaceae bacterium | reverse complement strand
TTATTTTTTTCATAACTGGATAGAAATGAAAAAGCTACATTCTCAAATATATACAAAAACAGGAAAGTTTTATAGATTATACAACGAAATTCCAACTATTATATTTATTTTAATTGCAATTTTTGTAGTAGTTAAACCTCTTTAGAAGGAATTATCAAGATATGTTAGACAAAACTTTCATAAGAAAAAAATTGGAAGAATTTTTACTGGAAGATATTGGATACAAAGATTTAACAACAGATAACATTGAAAATCATAAAGTAATTAAAGCCTACATAATAGCTAAAGAAGATATATCAGTCGCTGGTGTAGATTTTGCATTAGAAGTGTTTCGTTTATTAGACAGTAATATAGAAGTACTTTTTCAGGTGAAAGATGGAGACTTTGTAGAAAAAGGCAAAGAGATAGCTGTATTTAAGGCACACAGTAGTGCTGTTTTAAAGGGAGAAAGAACGGCTTTAAATATACTACAAAGACTTTCTGGTATTACAACCAATACAAAAAAATATGTAGAAAAAATAAAAGATACTAATGTAAAACTGTTAGATACTAGGAAAACTACTCCGGGATTTAGAGCTTTTGAAAAATATGCTGTAAGCGTAGCAGGTGCATATAATCATAGATTTGCTCTATACGACATGGTTCTTATAAAAGACAACCACATTTCCCTTGTAGGAAGTATAAAAGAAGCAGTTAAACAGATAAAAGAAAAAATATCTCCAATGGTAAAAATAGAGGTAGAAGTTTCTAATCTTTCTCAGTTAGAGGAAGCTTTAAATACACAGGCAGATATAATTATGCTTGATAATATGAGTTTAGAAGAAATAAAAAAAGCTGTAGAGATTAACAATTATCAAAAAGAACTGGAAGTTTCTGGAAATATAACCTTAGATAACATAAGAGATTTTGCTTTAACGGGAGTAAACTATATATCTTCTGGTTCTATAATTCATGCAAGTAGATGGGTTGATATAAGCCTTAGGATTTAAAATGCCCCAGAAGGGGCATAAAGTATTATGCTGCTAATTTTTTTATGATTTCTGTAGTTGGAATAATATGTTTATGTAAGCCAAGTTTTTTTGGATGTATACCTAAAGCAAGACCAATCATTTGAGGAAGATGTAAAACAGGCATTCCTATATTTACACCTATTTTCTCTTCTGCTTCTGGTTGCATAGCATCAAGCTGTGTATGACATAAAGGACAAGGAGTTACCATAAAATCAGCTTTTTCTTCTTTTGCTGCAGATGTATCCTTTGCTGTTAATCTAAGAGTAACTTCATCTTCAGCAGACCAAAAAGAATGAAATCCACAGCAGGCAAGTCTTGCTTCATGTTCAACAGGAGTTCCTCCACATGCTTCTATAACCATTTCCATAGATTTTGGATTATCAGGGTCTTCATAACCAATCAGATACGGAGGTCTGATTATATGGCATCCGTAAAATGATGCTATTTTAAACTCTTTTAAAGGTCTTACAACCATTTCCTTTAATCTATCAAGTCCTACACCATCTATAACTTCCCACAAAAAGTGAGTTACTTCTATTGTTCCCTTATATTCTAAACCTGCCTCAGCCAAAACTTCATTTACAGCTTTTCTCAGCTCTGGGTCGTTATCCAGTTTGAATTTAGATTCTCTTAACATAACTGTACATGTATTACATATTGTAAGCATATCAAGTCCAAGTTCTTCTGCCAGTGCTAGATTTCTTGCATTTATAGTTAAAGATAAAAATTCATCTTTTTCCTGTACAGCTCCAGCACCACAACATGTTGCAGCTTCAAGCTCTATAAGCTCCATTCCAAGTTTTTCTGCTACTAACATAGTAGAGTCATAAAGTTCTGGAGCTACACCTTTAGCAGAACAACCTGTATAAAAAGCATATTTTAAATCAGCCATTATTCATTACCTCCATTTGAGGAAGATTCTTTCATTTTTTTCGTTTTTCTTTTATCTTCATATACAAGACCTAAAATCTGTGGAATTCTTATATTTACTTCTTTTTTCTTTTCTTGGGCTTTTTCATATATTTTTTGAACTTCTTCAAGTCTTGGTATAGCATGTCCACCAAAGAAGTCAGCGATATTTACTTTACCTTTAAAGAACATTCTTATACCAAAAGGAGCTCTTTTCAAACCTCCTAACAAACCTTCTTGTTTGAAAGGTAAAAGCATTTCATTTAAAAGACCTCTATTTACAATATCCTGTTCAAAAACCTCTGCATGTATCTCACCTGGTGA
>JALSSG010000163.1 GCA_026984355.1 Hydrogenothermaceae bacterium | reverse complement strand
ATCTGTTGTAAATGCTTTATCTAAATGGCTTGTTGTAGAAGTTTACAGAGATGGGAAAGTTTACAGACAAGAGTATGAATATGGAAAACCAATAACACCTTTAAAAGTTATAGGTGAAACAGTAAGAACAGGAACAAAAATAACATTTATGCCTGACGATACAATATTTGAAACAACAAACTTTAAATATGACACAATATCTAAAAGATGTAGAGAATTAGCATTCTTACTCCCGGGCGTTAGATTTTATACAGCTGATGAAAGAAAAGATATAGAAGACGAGTTTTTATACAAAGAAGGCATAAAAGATTTTGTTAGAGTTTTAAATCAAGCTAAAGAACCTTTATTTAATGATGTTATCTATATAAAAGGAGAAAAAGATAAAGTTATTGTAGAAGTTGCGTTCCAGTATACAAAAAGCTATAACGAAGTAGTAGAAAGCTTTGTAAACAATATAAAAACAATAGAAGGTGGTACACACGTATCTGGTTTTAGAGCCGCTTTAACAAAAGCAATGAACAGAACTCTTTCAGGAATGAGACTTCCTAAGACTTTAAAAAGCGGAGTAACAGGAGAAGACCTTAGAGAAGGTTTAACAGCTGTAATATCAGTAAAAGTACCAGAGCCACAATTTGAAGGACAAACAAAATCAAAACTTGGAAATCAGGAAGTAAAGAAAATTGTAGAATCTATAGTTTATGAAGGATTGCTTGAATATTTTGAAAAAAATAAAGATATAGCTGTTAAAATCGCAGAAAAAGCTATAGAAGCTGCTGTAGCAAGAGAAGCAGCAAGAAAAGCAAAAGAAGTATCAAGAAGAAAATCATTTTTAGAAGACACTTCTTTACCGGGGAAACTTGCTGACTGTTCAGAAACAGACCCAGAAAAGTGCGAATTATTTATAGTAGAGGGAGAATCAGCCGGCGGTTCAGCTAAACAGGGAAGAGATAGAAGAACACAGGCAATTCTTCCACTAAAAGGAAAGATACTGAATGTAGAAAAAGCTAGAATAGATAAGATATTATCAAACGAAGAAATAAGGTCTATTATAAATGCAATTGGGACAGGTATAGGTCTGCCAATCCAATCAGAAGAAGAAAAAGAAGAAGGATTTGATTTATCAAAACTAAGATATCATAAAATAATACTTATGGCTGATGCTGATGTTGATGGTTCGCATATCACTACATTGCTTTTAACTTTATTTTATAGATTTTTCCCACAAATAATTGAAAATGGACATCTGTTTATAGCACAGCCACCTTTATATAAACTTAAAAAAGGTAGAACAGAAATATATGTAAAAGATGATGATGAACTAAACAAACTAATTATAGACTTTGCAACAGATGAAATAGAGTTTGAAGAAAAACAGCTAACTAAAATACAGAAAAAAGAAATCGCAAAATTATCAAAAGAGTATTCAGAATTAAAAAATACTCTGTATAAGAAAAAAGATAAAGAAGTTATAAACGCACTACTAAAACTATTTATAAAAGATGATGAACTGGCAGATGAAAATAAAGTTAAAGAGTATGTAGAAAAACTAAAAGAACTATTACCAGAATATGAAATTTACTATGAATATAATCCAGTAGAAGGAGAATATGATATTTTCTGCGAGAGAAAAGAAAGATTTGGAAAGATAATCAACAAGATAGATTCTCATTTACTAACATTATTCGCATACAAAAGAGTAAAAGAGTTAGAAAAAGAGATAAAATCTGTCTTAGGAGAGCTTCCATACAAATTAAAATACAAAGGCAAGGAAATAACAATAGAGAACTTAGACAATCTATATGAAGCTATTAATGAAGCAGGTATGCATGGTATAGAAATACAAAGATACAAAGGATTAGGTGAAATGAATCCTGAACAGCTATGGGAAACAACCATGAACCCTAAAACTAGAAGACTACTTCAAGTAACATTAGAAGATGCTGCACTTGCAGATGAAGTATTTTCCATACTTATGGGAGAGAAAGTAGAACCAAGAAAAGAATTTATAATGAAATACGCCAAAGAGGTAAGGAATTTAGACATATAAGCTTATATTGATAAATTGATAAAAATAATTATTGTTTTATAATGTATCTTTAATAAGTCAAGGAGGACTATGGTGAAGTACTTTACCTTATACGAAGCAAATAATATACTTCCTCAAATAAAACTGCTTGTAGATGAAATAAAAGAAAAAAGAGAAAAACTATATGAAATAATAGATAAATACGAAACATATGTTGAGTTTGCAGATGACCAAAGTGATAAAGACAAGTTAGAAATAATGCTTTTAAAAACAGATATAAAAACTTTAAATGAAGATATAAACGAACTGATAGAGATAATAGAAAGTTTTGGAGCTACAGTAAAAGGAATAGACCCATTTCTAATAGATTTTCCAGCTGAACATAACGGCATGCCTATATATTTTTGCTGGAAAGAAGGAGAAGAAAAAATAGAATACTGGCATGGAATTCATGAAGGATTTGCAGGAAGAAAACATGTTTCAGAACTTGGTAAAAACACAAAAAGAGTATAAATAAGTGGGGGAACCTTTTTGCTAAAAAACTTTTTTATAGTATTTGCAGTACTTATAGTAAGCTTTTCCTATGCAAAATCTATAAAATTAGAATATACAGCTTATATTCATGGAATACCTGCAGGAAAAACAACAGTTATAATCAACAACAACAAAATAGAAGTAAAAGGAAAAACAAAAGGTTTGATAAACATTTTTTATAGATATGAATTTCATTTTCTTTTTGATAACGGTAAAATGAAACTTATTGAGAAAGAAGGAAAGAAAAAAAGGATATATGAAGGACAGCAGATAAATAAGAAAAAACCATGGCTTCCTCTCTTGGTATCTTTTTTTAAAGAAGATAAAGATTACTTTAAAAAATTAGATGGTAAAACCATTAAAATAGGAAAAAAACTCATTAAAATATCAATAATAGAAAAAAACGGCGAAGATGTATTTGTTTTTGAACCATTAAACAGCAAAACAAAGAAAATATCATTCTTTGTAAAAAAGAACAGTTTATACCCTTATAAAATAGAGATTATAGGGAAGAAAGATATAATTTTAGAAAGAGATGAGTAAAAAGATAAACCCTATATTACTTGAAGTTTTCAAAAATCGTTTTTCCTCTATAGCTGAAGAGATGGGAATAGTTCTTCAAAGAAGTTCTTACTCAGTAAATATAAAAGAAAGAAAAGATTTTTCCTGTGGAATATTTGATAAAGAAGGAAGACTTATAGCACAGGCTGAACACATTCCTGTTCATCTTGGTTCAATGCCTATGTCTGTAAAAGAAGCAATAAAAAAAATAGAATTTAAAGAAGGAGATGTAGTTATATTAAACGACCCATATAAAGGTGGAACACATCTACCAGATATAACTCTGATATCTCCAGTATTTATTGAAGGTTCTTTAGAATTTTTTGTAGCAAACAGAGCACATCATTCAGATATTGGAGGAATAAGTGCAGGCTCAATGCCTATTTCAGATTCAATTTTTCAGGAAGGATTAATAATACCACCTATAAAACTTATAGAAGAAGGAAAAATAAACGATGCTGTTTTAGACCTTATTTTAAATAATGTAAGAACACCTTATGAGAGAGATGGAGACTTTAAAGCCCAAATATCTGCAAATAATGTAGGAATAAATAGATTAAAAGAGATAGTAAAAGAATATGGGATAGAAAAAGTAAAAATATACCAGAAAGCTCTTTTAGATTATTCAGAAAAAATGATAAGAAATCTTATAAAAAGTATTCCTGATGGAACTTATCAATTTGAAGATTTTATGGAAGATGATGGGTTTGATAACAAAGATATAAAAATCCATCTTAAACTAAAAATAGAAGATACCAACGCTATACTTGATTTTTCAAAATCAGATAAACAGGTAAGAGGAAGCATAAATGCAGTTTATGCTATAACTTTGTCTGCAGTTTTGTATGTGTTTAGAGCATTAATAAACAAAGATATTCCAACAAATGATGGATGTTTTAGGCCTATAACAGTTATAACTCATAAAGGTTCAATATTAGATGCAGATTTTCCATCGGCAGTGGCTGGAGGAAATGTAGAAACATCACAAAGAATTGTAGATGTTGTCTTAGGTGCTTTATCAAAAGCAGTTCCAGAATTAACTCCATCTGCAAGCCAAGGAACTATGAATAATTTGGCGGTAGGAGGAATAAACCCTGAAACAGAGAAACCCTTTAGTTATTATGAAACAATTGGAGGAGGAATGGGAGCATCGTTAAAAGGAGATGGAGAATCAGCTATACAATCACATATGACAAATACAATGAATACTCCCATAGAAGCTGTAGAATACGAATATCCATTTTTAATAAAAGAATACTCAATTAGGAAAAACTCTGGTGGAAATGGATTGTACAAAGGAGGAGATGGAATTGTAAAGGACATACAATTCTTAACAGATGTAGAAATTACAATGATTTCCGAAAGAAGAAGATTAGCTCCTTATGGATTATTAGGAGGAGAAAGCGGAAAAGTTGGAAAAAACTACATTATTTTTAAAAACGGTAGAAAAAAAACGTTACCTTCAAAATTCCATATAAGACTAAAAAAGGGAGATAGAATAAGGATAGAAACCCCCGGTGGTGGAGGTTATGGAAAATCTAGTTAATTACTCACAGTCAAGAGACTCTACATTAACTCCTAATCTATAAGCATAACATTCGTTAGAATAAATCTTTCCATCACATCCACAAACAGGGTCATAATATTCAAGACAGTAGTCAGGTTTTTTTTCACATATACCTTCACCTTCACAATCACCAATATCTTTCTTACAAAAATAGCCTATACTACAGTCTAAATTAGTTTTACATAAATTTTCAGCTTCAATATTGTTTTGATTTTCAGATGAGGAACAAGAAAATACAAAAATAAAAATCAAAATAAAAAAGCTAATGCTCATGATATTTATGTATTCTTGTAACTATATACCACATTCCTTGAGGTACAAAAAGGTAAATCACGATACAAATAAGTATAGTAATTTTCCAGAAGGTTGTAAAAAAATCAGGAGTTATCATTGCAATACCACTCATAAATTGAGCACCTGCAAATATATATGAGATATTTATAAGATATCTTTTATTAAAAACCTTACCTAAACCATAAAGCAGGGTATAAAACCCTGCTGTAAATACAAGGATAAAGCCATATATTATAAGCTGTCCTAAAACTTCTGCCATCAAGCCTTCTCCGGTACCACCTCTAATTCTGTTTCAATTTCTTCTTCTTTAACTGGTTTTGGTTTTATAGTCAAAATATCATACACAAGAATAATATATGAAACAAAAAACACAATTCCAAACCCAAGTCTCCAAAGCATAGCTTCTTTAAACCATGGATGCTCCTGAGCATTTATATATGCCTGCCAAGTACTTCCACCTATAGCTCTTTCTTGAAGTGTTTGTTCAAAACCTGCCACTAATAAGGCAGCAGTCATTCCAATTATACTTATAATCATACCAACATAAGCGTACTTCCATGCTTTACTGTCTAATATATACTTCACGCCTTTTTGAGGTGTTATTCCTCTCATCCTAAGCTCACCAATTATAATGTATAAAATAGCTAAATTTGCTGCGACATAAGCACCAAAGAAGGCTAAATGTCCATGAGATGCAGCCATTTGAGTTCCATGAGAATAAAGATTTATCTGTGGTAGAGTTTGCATAAATCCCCAAACCCCTGCACCTAAGAAATTTCCAAAAGCCTGAGCAAATACCCAAAATAGAGCAGGTCTGTTTGCAGTTTTAAGTTTATGCATACCAGCATCATAAACGGCGTGAATTATCATAGCCACAAGAGGTATAGGCTCTAACGCCGAGAAAAATCCACCGATACCAAGCCAGTACTCTGGAGTACCAATCCAGAAATAGTGATGACCAAGACCAAGAATACCAGTACCAAAAACTAAGAATACTTCCACATACAGCCACGTCTCTACAAGTCTTCTTGGTGAACCAAGAAGATGCATTAAAGACCAGGCCATTAGTACGCCTATTAAAACTTCCCATGTAGCCTCAACCCATAAATGAACTACCCACCACCAGTAGAATTGGTCAACAGAAATATTTGGAGTATAAAACATTCCAGCAAGATAAAGACCAAATAAAGCTGCTAAATCTACAATAAGAACTCCTGTAATACCTGTAATTTTTTTAGCAGATAAAGCCGTAGCAACAACATTGTAAAAAACAACTAAAGCTACAGCTACTATTCCTATATCAGCCCACCTTGGAGCTTCTATATATTCTCTTCCTTCAGTAATGAACCACAGGGTTTTTATATCACCAGGACCTATTTGAACAAATAGATAAACAAGTACAACAACAGCTACAGCGGCAACCAGTATAAAGAATGCAAGCTTTCCTATAGCTATACCAACAACTTCTCTGTTAAATTCTTTAGGTAAAAACCAGTATATAGCTCCAATAAAACCAAGTAAAAGCCATACTACAAGAGCATTAATGTGAAGCATTCTTCCTATAGAAAAATCAAGAACACCGTATAAAAAGTCAGGATTGATAAATTGTATTGCACCAACCAGACCAAATAAGATTTGTGCACCAAACAAGACTATAGCTACTGTGAAATACCATATAGCTAACTTCTGGGATTCATAAAGCTTATCCATTTTAAACCCTCCTTATTATTTTGCTGCTACACCAAAATGGTCTGGAAATCCATTTGTATATATTGCAGACATGTATTTTAGATAGGCTACAACAGCTTTCGCTTCTTCATCGGTTAGTTTTAGATTAGGCATTTTTCTTGTCCATGTTGGATATTTATCAGGATGTTGAAGCCATGTAGCTATTGCTTCCTCTTTGGTTTTTTTACCTACTACAGGAATTATTAACTGTTCCCATTTAGGGTCTAACCATGCTTTTGTTAAATCTGGAGCATAATAAGCACCATTACCTAAAAGAGTATGACAGTCCATACAGTTTCTGCTTTGTATAGTTTTTTTTCCTTTATCTATTAAAGCTGCCGCTTCTTGTTTTGACCATATCTTTCCAAAAAACCCTTCCTGCTCTCCAATCTTTGGAACATAATGACCTTTATCTGGGTCAAAAACATAAGAAATTTTATTATTTATAACATCCGGTTCTGGAACATTAATTCCTCCCATATTTATATAACGATGTGTATCAAATGTAAGAAATATAAGAAATATAGTCATAATCACACCAGAGAATATAGCTGCATTTCTCCAAAATCTCGGTTCTAACCAGTTTGACCCACGGGAAAATATAAGTGTCAAAAATATAACGATAAAGATTGACGCAACTACTACTTCTAACCAGCCTATTTTCATGTCCACCCTCCATTTGTGATAAAAATCATAAATACCTAAAACTTAAACTAACCACAGGACTTAGAAAAATCAATAAAATGTACAAATTTGATGGAAATATTTGATTACTAAAACAAAATCAGAGAAAATGTTTTATTAAGGTATATAATGTGCTTATACTAAAAATAGCTAAGGTGAAAGTAGGTAAAAATGAAAGTTGTTATAACTGGTGCAGCAGGATTTATAGGAAGTCATCTTTGTGATAAGTTTATAAAAGAAGGTTTCTATGTTATTGGAATTGATAATTTTTTAACAGGAAATCCTGAAAATATAGCACATCTAATAGGAAATGATAGATTTAGGTTTATAAAGTACAATATTACTAACTATATACATATACCTGATGATATTGATATAGTCTTACATTTCGCCTGTCCTGCAAGTCCTGTTGATTATATTAATTTTCCTATCCAGACATTAAAGGTAGATTCTCTTGGGACATTTCATACATTAGGATTGGCTAAAGCAAAAAAAGCAAGATATATATTTGCTTCAACATCTGAAGTATATGGAGACCCACAGGTACATCCTCAACCAGAAACTTACTGGGGATACGTCAATCCTATTGGAAAAAGGTCTGTGTATGACGAAGCCAAAAGATTTTCTGAAGCAACATGTATGGCTTACTATAGAGAACACGGAGTAGATGTTAGAATTTTGAGGATTTTTAATACTTACGGACCTAGAATGAGACTAAACGATGGTAGAGTAATTCCCAATTTTGTAGGTCAGGCTCTAAGAAATGAACCTATAACGGTTTATGGAGATGGCTCTCAAACAAGAAGCTTTTGTTATATAGATGACCTTGTAGAAGGAATTTTCACCGCATCCACAAAAGAAGGTATAGAAGGAGAAGTGTTCAATTTAGGTAATCCTGAAGAATATCCAATTATTGAACTGGCTAGGAAGGTTATACAGCTTACAAATTCTCAGTCAATTATAGAGTTTTTACCATTACCTGAAGATGACCCTAAAAGAAGATGCCCTGATATAACAAAAGCAAAAAATGTATTAGGCTGGAAACCAAAAATATCCCTTGACGAAGGACTAAAACTTACGATAGAGTATTTCAAAGCAAAGTTAAAAAGGAGGGTATAAGTAAATGGAAGCGTGGACAGCATTTATAGTTATGGTGGTATTTGCAATTATTACTGGTATTGTAGCATTTTTAGGAGGAGCTTTAAAAAAAGGAGAAGAGTAATATCAGGAACTTGAGTTGTCTAGAAATGAGATTGTAGAAAATATATTCTTTTTTCTCCTCCTTTCCTTCTCTCTTTTTTTAGGATATTTACTTTTTGCGCCTTTTTTAAAGGTTATAATAGCTTCTATAATACTTACTGTTATATTTTATCCTTTACATAATTTTTTTCTAAAGAAAATCAAACGACCTGTTTTAGCTTCTTTATTATCTACATTTATTGTGATGTTTTTTGTTATATTCCCAAGTATATTTCTCATTGTTTTCTTTACTCAAAAGCTTATTGAGATTTATCCATCTTTAATTGATTCGATATCTAAATTAGAGTCTATTGACCAGAGTATAAAAAACATTCCTTTTATAGATACTGTTTATCAAAAGATAAAACAAACTATAGAAAGTTATGGAATAAATATAGATATAGCCCAAACAATAAAAGCTGTATCCATGTTTATTTTAAATTTCTTTATAGAAAAAGGCAAAACTGTATTTATAAATTTCACATTATTAGTTTTAGGAATATTTTTTATGGTTATCACATTATTTTTTCTATTTAAAGATGGAACTGCCTTATACAAAAGAATATATACTCTAATCCCTCTAAGAGACTCTGAAAAAAATTTTTTATTTGCTAAAAGTTATAGAGCTATTCAGGGAGTTGTACTTGGGATGGTTTTTACAGCTATAGCTCAGGGTATACTGGCTCTTATTGGATACTCTATAGCACAGGTAGAAATGGCTTTATTCTGGGCATTTTTAACATTTATATTTGCTTTTTTACCTGTTGGAGGGGCTGCTTTAGTATGGATACCTGTTGCCATTTATGTGTTTTTTGACAAAGGTATAGGCTGGGGTATATTTTTAACTTTATGGGGAACTTTACTAATATCTACTATAGACAATATCATAAAACCAATTGTAATTGGAGATAGAACAAATATACATCCTATGGTTTTAGCTTTTGCAATATTAGGCGGTTTGAATCTGTTTGGTTTTTTAGGTCTATTCTTAGCACCTATAATATTAGTTTTAATTGATAATATGCTTAATATTTTTAAGACAAAATATATATCTTAAAAGTTCCCAAAGTCATTAAACCCAAAACCAAAGCCAAACTGACTGGTATCTTGCTTTATGATACCTTTTTGTTTTCCATAAAACTCAATTTGAGTTATATCTTGCTCAACAGGTATTTCTTTTGGACAGACTATGCTACAGGACTTACAGTGAACACAGCTTGTTATATGGTCTTCTTTTGCAAGAACAATTCTCTCATCTCCCAGTGCATCATTTTTGTCTTTCCAGAATCTATACGTTTTTACATAGTTTATAGGTCCGCCAAAAAGCTTATCTGCTTCAAAAGCAGGACACACACCATAACAAAGACCGCAAAGGATACAATCTGTTTCTTTTTCAAATTTTTTTAAATCTTCTGGATATACCTTTTCAAAAGGTTCTTTAGGAACAAACCATGCTTTCACGTTCTTTAGCTTGTTCAAAAACTCAAAGTGGTCTACAACAAGGTCTTTTATAACTTTCATATTTTTCATAGGCTCTAACATAATTTCTCCATTTTGAGCAACATCTTTGATTTTTGTCCTGCATCCTAATTTATACTCACCATTTATAACCATACCACACGTTCCACATATGGCTGCTCTACACTGAACTCTAAAAGATAGTGTTGGGTCTATTTCTGACTGTATATGTATGAGAGCTTCTATTACTGTTGTTCTTTCATTATATTCGATTTCAAATTCATCTATTTTTTCCTGTTTTCCATCAAACCTTTTTATTTTAAGTTTTACTTTTTCCATCTTTACCACCTTTTATTAGTTTTATATTTACAATGCTTAAAATATAGAATATATTTTTTACTATGAGAAATAAAATAATCACATTACTAATATTAATAACATTAACTTATGCATATGGTAAAGGTCTTAGAGCCCCTTA
>JALSSG010000162.1 GCA_026984355.1 Hydrogenothermaceae bacterium | reverse complement strand
TGCTAAAAAAATATACCTTAAAGTATTAGAAAAAGACCCTAAAAATGAAGAGGTTTTAGAAAGACTTGCAAATGTATATATACAGCTAAAAGAATATAAAAAAGCAATAACAACTCTTGAAAAACTGCTATCTATCAGACCAAGCGATTATAAAATTTATCTTATGATGGCTGATATAGCCGATAGAATGGGCGATTTAAAGAAAGCAATAGAATACACAAAAAAAGCATTAAAAATAAATCCAGAAGACCCTGTAGCATATTTTTTACTTGGAGTTTATTATGATAAGCTTGGTAATTGGAAAGAAGCAGAAAAAGCGTTCCTAAAAGCTATAGAGATAAGACCAAACTATGCAGACGCATTAAACTACTTAGGATATTCATATATACTCAGAGATATAGATATAAACAAAGGGATAGAACTTGTAAAAAAAGCTCTTGAATATGACCCTGAAAATCCAGCATATCTTGATAGCTTAGGATGGGGATACTTTAAACAGGGAAAAATAAAAGACGCTTATAAATACATAAAAAAAGCTTATGAAAAACTTCCAGATGACCCAGTGTTAAATGAACATTATGCTGAAGTCTTATTAAAGATGGGCAAAAAGAAAGAAGCTATAAAACACTTTAAAAAAGCATTAGAAATTATAGAAAAAACAGGGAACGAACCAGAAAAAGGACTAAAAGAAAGAGTACTAAAGAGACTAAAACAGCTGGAGGTAATTAAATGAAAAAACTAATCTCTATCTTAACCATAGCAATATTTATAACTTCCTGTGCGGTAAAAAAGGAAAAAGCTTTATCATACAAAACCTGTGATGAATACTTTTCTCACATATTAGATAAGCAACAAAACAAAAACAAACCATTTAAAGTTTATTCTTATGTTTATGTAGATGGAAAACATCTTTTAATGAAAGGAAAATTTAACAGATATGGCGGAGGAACTATAAGGTTTTATTTACCTATAGGAGCAAAAGTAGCAACCATAGAAAAGCATGGAGAGGAATTTTGTATTAAAGAAGGAAAGAATTGTAAAAAAGTGAATAATCCGTTTAGAAATCTTGGAATATCTGTAGAAAAAGTACTTACAAAGAATTACTCTATATCCAAAACTGACACATATAGGTGTTCTGATAATAGCCTTATAGTAGAAAAGCCCGGCTTTAGCCTTGTTTATAAAGATGGAAAGCTAAAAAATGTGCTTCTTAGTAATATACTCATAAGGTATGAAGAAAACCAAATATTTATATATGATATGGGACAATTAATCGCTCAATTTGAAATAAAGAAAATCGTTTATGAGAGGTGAAAATGGAAAGAGCTATCCTTGCTCTTGAAGATGGGCATTTTTTCTATGGATACTCCTTTTCTAATACAAAGATAAAAGAAACAGGTGGAGAAGTTATATTTAATACATCTATGACAGGTTATCAGGAAATTATCACAGACCCCTCTTATAAAGGACAGATTGTAGTAATGACAGCTTCGGAAATAGGAAACTATGGTGTTAATTTTGAAGATATGCAGTCAGAAAAACCTCAAGTAAATGGATTTGTTGTAAAGCATATACCATCTATACATTCAAACTGGAGAGCTACCAAAAGTTTACAAGAATATCTTTCTGAAAATGATATTATTGGCATTTTTGGTGTTGATACAAGAGCTGTAGTTAGAGTACTTAGAAACCATGGTGTAATGAAAGGATATATAGGCATAGGGAACATATCTCCACAGGAAGCAGTAAAAAAGGCAAGAAGTATCCCAGATATATCAGAGTTAAATCTTGTAGAAAAAGTTTCTCATAAACATATATATAAATGGGACGAAGGCTACTGGGAACTTGGAAGAGGATTTAAAAAGATTGAAGAAAAAAAATATAAAGTTGCAGTTATAGATTATGGTGTAAAAAGAGATATATTAAGACTACTTGCTGAAAGAAATTTAGATATAACATGTTTTCCTCATAATGTATCAGCTAAAGAGATTATAGATTTTAAACCAGATGGAATATTTTTATCAAATGGTCCAGGAGACCCTGCAACCCTACATTATCAGATATCTCAGATAAAAAAACTGATACATACACAAATACCTATATTCGGAATATGTTTAGGACATCAGCTTCTATCCTGGGCTATTGGAGGAAGAACCTATAAGTTAGAGTTTGGACATCATGGTGGAAACCATCCAGTTAAATACCTAAAAACAGGAAAAGTGGAAATTACTGCACAAAATCATAACTATGCTACAGAAATAGACTCTATACCTTCTGATGCAGAAATTACCCATATAAACTTAAATGACAATACAGTAGAAGGATTAAAACTAAAAAGCTATCCTGTTTTTTCTGTTCAGTATCATCCTGAAGGAGCACCAGGTCCTCATGACTCCTTTTATGTCTTTGACCTATTCAAAAAATTGATAGAAGATAAAGACTTTATAAAATCTATTTAATGACAGAATGAATTCTATGGCTTCTTGCTTTTGCTGTATTTAAAGTTTTTGTAAATGAAACATCAGGGCTTTCCTTCCACAGCTCTAATGCCCATATAATTTCATCTTTATTTTCTACTGTATAAGGAGCATTTTTTATAAACTCCTGTAGCTGTGGAACTACCTTTTTTAGATTTTCTTTAGACATCTCAAACAGGAGTCTTTCAAATACCTCAATAAATGCTGGTTGGAAAATATATATATCTTCTGGAGATTCAGCTTTATCAAAATCTCTAAGAGCGTATTTTTTTTCACTTAAGTAGTGCTTTACTTCATTATAAAGTCCCTCTGGAGCCATAAAAAAAGTTTCTTTCATATCTTTCCTCTTAAGTAAATATTTTAAAAATAGATTATATAATATTTATAGCTTTTATTTTATAAATATCAGGACTAATGATAAATAGAAGGGACTTTTTAAAACTTACATTTATATCAACTTTTTATCCACATATTCTAACCTCCTGTGGAAAAAAAGCAGAAAACCTGCAAACTTTTCCTCAAGGAATAGCATCAGGAGACCCAAAACCAAATGGTATTACTCTATGGACAAGAATAAATCCATATGTTTTTGATAAAGAATACATATCTGTAGAAATATCTAATAGACCAGATTTTTCAGATATACTTGTAAAACAGACAGGAAAAATAGAGCCATCAAAAAACTACACAGCTAAGTTTTACATCACTTCTGAAGAACTTTTACCATGGAGTAAATATTATTACAGGTTTATCTATAAAGATAAAAAGTCAAAAACAGGTACATTTAAAACTTTACCTGATAAAAACCAAAACGTAGAGAAAATAAGATTTGCAGTTTTAAACTGTCAGGACTATTCTACTGGAAACTTCTTTACTCATAAACATTTAGCAGAAGAAAATATAGATTTTGTTTTATTCCTTGGAGATTATATATATGAATATTCATATGACAAAGAAGCAAAAAAAGTTTTAAGAGAAATTTATTTACCCTCTGGAAATGACGTTGCCTCTGATATAGAGGACTACTATTATTTATACAATACATATAAATCTGATATATATCTACAAGAGGTACATAGGAAATTTCCATTTATAGCTGTCTGGGATGATCATGAATATGCAAATGACTGTTATGGGTATCATGCTCCTGACCATTTTATAAAGGAAGAACAAAAGCTAAAAAATCTTAGAATACAGGCTAACAAAGCATGGTTTTATAACATGCCTGTTAATATACCTTTTAGTGAAACCTCATATGATAGTATTAAAGTTTACAGAAGTTTTCAATTTGGAAATCTTATGAAACTTATACTAACAGATGAAAGGTTATTCAGGTCTGAGCATCCCTGTGGAGAAAGGAAATTTCAAAGATACCTTATAAAAGGATGTGGAAATGAAAAATCTCCTGGTAGAACTATGCTTGGAGAAACACAGCTTGACTGGTTTTTTAATCAGTTAGATAACTATCAAATATGGACTGTATGGGCTAACCCTGTTAGCTTTATGGAATTAAAGCTAAATGACTACTACATAAGTTTTGATTCATGGGATGGATATCAATACGAAAGAGAAAAAATACTTTTTAAGATAAAAGAGGAAAATATAAAAAATATGTTCATACTTACTGGTGATTTACATAGTTTCGTAAGTGGATACCCAAGGCTTGATGGTGAAAATGTAGTCCCAGAGTTTATAACTACTTCTGCAACCTCATCAAATCTAAATGAGATATTACCAATAGATATTGATGTTAGTTTTTTAGAAGAACTTATATTACTGGAGAATAAGCATATAAAATACTTTAACTCAAGTACAAACGGTTATTCTATTATAGAGGTTTATAAAGACTATGTTGATATTACATTTAAATCTGTAGACATACTAAATTTAAAAAAGAACGTTAAAATAGAAAAGAAGTTTAGAATTTATTCTGATACAGGAGAGTTTAAAGAGATATAAAGATGAACACAGAACTAACAAATACAAGAAAATTATTTATAGCTATTGTTTTAAATATAATCATTGTTGTCCTTCAGCTTTCCTTTGGAATTATAAGTCATTCAATCGCTCTTATAACCGATGCTGTTCATAATTTTCAAGATGTACTGTCTTTGATTATAGCTTTTATTGCTGCCATATGGATGAAGAAAAAACCAACAAAAAAAATGACATACGGATACCTTAGAGCAGAGGCTTTAGCTGGATTTGTAAATTCAGGATTTTTAGTAGGGGCTATATTCCTTATTATATTAACAAGTATAGAAAGACTTATATCTCCTGAAGAGATAAAAAGTCTATACGTTATATTTTTTGGATTTTTAGCTTTCTTTATAAATGGACTTTCTGCACTGATACTCGGTTTTCACTTTCATATACACAACCATGAGCATAACCATGAGCATGAGCACGACCTTAACATAACAGCTGCCTATTTGCACCTTGTAAGTGATGCTGGTATTTCTTTAGCTGTTGCTTTAGGTGGAATTGCTATGTATTATACAGGTTTATACTGGATAGACCCTATACTATCTTTATTATTCAGTCTTTATATATTAAAGGAAACTATTCCTGTTTTAAGAAAAAGCTACAATATACTTATGGAAGGTGTTCCAGCAAACATTGATGTTGAAGATATAAAAAGTGAGATTATAAAAATACCAGAAGTTAAAGAAATACATGATATTCATGTATGGGCTCTTTCATCTAAAGATATATATTTTACAGGTCATATTACTTTAAACCCTAACACTCCTATTGAAAAAATTGAAAGCATTATTAAGCAGATAACAGAAATTTTGAAAAATAAAGGAATAAACCATATAACCATACAGCCAGAAACCAAGAATTTTAGATGTGAAAACATTCATTAAAACCGCCCAAAAACAGGGCGGTATATATTAGTCCTCACAGAAAGGTCTTAAGTATTTAGCTCTATTTGGATGTCTTAATTTTCTTAAAGCTTTTGCCTCTATCTGTCTTATTCTTTCTCTAGTTACACCAAATTTCTTACCTACCTGTTCTAAAGTATACTCTGTATCATCTTCAAGACCAAATCTGTACCTTAACACCTGTTCTTCTCTTTCTGACAGAGTAGATAAAACTTCTTCAAGCTGTGCTCTTAAAGCCTGTCTGATTACATATTTTTCTGGAGACATTACAGATTTGTCTTCTATAAAATCTCCAAGGTGGGATTCATCATCATCTCCTATTGGTGTTTCTAAAGATATAGGTTCTTGAGATGTTCTCAATATTTTTCTAACTTTTTCAGGAGGCATACCAACTTTCTTCGCTATTTCTTCTGGTGTTGGTTCTCTACCTAGTTCCTGGAACATCTGTCTTGATACTCTAATTATTTTGTTTATAGTCTCTATCATGTGAACAGGAATTCTTATTGTTCTTGCCTGGTCTGCTATTGCTCTTGTTATAGCCTGTCTTATCCACCATGTAGCATAAGTAGAAAACTTATATCCTTTTTTATAATCAAATTTATCAACAGCTTTCATAAGTCCTATATTTCCTTCCTGAATAAGGTCAAGGAACTGTAAACCTCTATTGGTATATTTTTTAGCTATAGAAACTACAAGTCTTAGATTTGATTGAACAATTAGCTGTTTTGTTGTATTTACTATATGTCTTCCTTCCTGGATGATATCGATTATATGTTGTAGTTCTGAAGGAATTGTTCCTATTTTTTCTTTTATCTCTTCTAACTCATTTTTTATCTTTAACGTTTCTGTTCTTAAAATTTCAAACCTTCCAAAAGAAAATCCATGCTCTTCAATTCTTTTTAGTATTTCATCATCATAATCACCTTTTAAAACTCTTTCTACATCTGGATATATTTGGGCAATCTTTTTAATCCTTTTTTCATAGTCTTTTTGTCTTCTTTTGTATCTCTGGTATAGCTCTTTTAACTCATCAGCAAACTTATCTATCTTAGTAAACTTTATATTTAGCTTTTTGATAAACCTGTTAACTTTAGCATGCTGATAGATAAACTCTTTTCTAAGCTCTATATTGTCTGGGTTTTGTATTACTTTCAGTTCTAAATCTTTTAAATCTCTGTACATTTTAGCAAGCTCAAGACCTTTTTGAATAAAATCTTTTGTTATCGCATCTAATGCTTCATCATAGGAGTTTTCATCTTCATCTTCATTTATGTTTATATTGATAAAATCCTTGACTTTCATTTTTCCATCAGCTATTTTTGCCCACTCATCAAGTATTTTATCAATAAGGAAAGAAGTCCTAAGTAATCCTCTAAAGACTATCTTTCTTCCTCTTTCTATCTCTTTTGCAAGCTGTATTTCCTGCTCCCTTGTAAGTAGAGGAATTTTACCCATTTCTTTTAAATAAAGCTTTACCGGGTCATCTGTTTTAGCCCATACATCATCAGAAAAGTCAATGCCTAAATAGTCTTCATTACTTACATCAGATGATGAAATTTCTTCAGGCTTTCCTTCATCAACTACATCGATATTTAGTTCATTTAGGTATTCTATTAGAGCATCCAGCTCTTCAGATAGGAGTATATCTTCGTCGATGGTTTCGTTTAGTTCTTTGTAAGTTACATAACCTTTTTCTTTTGCGAGCATGATGAGTTTTCTTACATCATCTCGTTCATGCATGTTCATTGAGCACCTGCCTCCTGAAAAAATTTTTTATAAAAAAGAAATTACAGATTTTTTCCTGTGTATTTTTTCCATGATTTGTATTGTTTCAAGAGCAACATCTAAATCATGTTTAACATTAAAAGATTCAATCATATTCTTTTCTTCTTCCGAAAGCTGTTGGTTGATTATCAAATCTACAAGATGTAAGAAATATCCAGAATCTGATATTTTACTAAAATCTGATATATATTTCAATATCTCATCTTTATGATAAAGAAGAGATTTTAGCACTATCTTTTCTCTTATAGAAAGTTTATCTTCTATCAAGTTATCTCCATCCTCTTTTTCTTCAAAAACTGTATCATACGATAAAGCTTCAAGTGGTATTCCAGTGGCTTCAGATAAAGCCTGATGATATACTATTCTTTTAGCAGTATTCCTTACATAGGCTAAAAGCTCTAAATATAAATTTATAAGTTTGTATCTTTTTTTCAACAAATTTTCGTTTTTTTGTAAATTTTCACTATTTAATTTTTCCAATTGGTCTATTAAAAATAAAAATATATCTTTTGCATTATTTATAGTGTTTTGTACCAGTTTATATCCACCTTGAGCCAGTTGATCTGCATCTTTTCCATCTTCAATACGAGCATAAAAAACATCAACATCGTAAGATAAAAATACTTTTGATGCAGATATTACCGCTTTTTTTCCTGCTTTGTCAGAATCAAACATAAGAATAACTTTATTAGCAAATTTTTTTATCTGCTTAGCATGTTCTTTAGTTAGTGATGTTCCTAAAGGTGCTACTACATTTTTTATTCCTATCTGGTATAAGGATAAAACATCTACATAACCTTCTACTAAGATTGCCGTTTTTGCCTCTCTTATGTAATCTCTTGCTTCATATAAGCCATATAGAACTTCTCTTTTTTTGTAAAGCTGTGTTTCAGGAGAATTTATATACTTTGGATTTTGATTTTCTTTTATAGCTCTACCACCAAAAGCTACAACCCTTCCTCTAATATCTCTTATTGGGAAGATTATTCTACCTGAAAATATATCCCTTAATTTTCCATCTTTTTTAGTCAAAACTCCTATTTTTTCTAAATCTTCTAAACTTATATTTTCTTTTTTACAAAATTCTAGTAATTTTTCAATATTTTCAGGACAGTATCCCAATTGAAACTGTTTTATAACTTCTGCAGATAGATTTCTTTTATTTAATAAATAATCTTTTGCTTCATATGATTTTTTTAACTGATTAAAGTAAAATTCAGAAATCTTTTCTGCTACCTTGAAAAGTCCTTTTAAAACAGCACTGTCCTTTGTACCATCTGTATACTTTATTTCGATGCCGTATTTTTCTGCTAATTTTATAATAGCTTCTGTAAATGACAATCCTTCATATTCCATTATGAATTTTATAGCATCTCCACCTTTCCCACATCCAAAACATTTCCATATGTTTTTATCAGAAGATACAAAGAATGAAGGTGTTTTCTCAGCATGAAAAGGGCACAATGAACTATAAGAAGAACCTGTTCTTTTCAAATCCAAATAATCAGAAATAACATCATAAACATTAGCAG
Source organism: Hydrogenothermaceae bacterium (assembly GCA_026984355.1). Taxonomy (GTDB): domain Bacteria; phylum Aquificota; class Aquificia; order Aquificales; family Hydrogenothermaceae; genus JAADDZ01. The sequence continues at coordinate 1,889 of JALSSG010000162.1, read as the reverse complement.
TTTTTTGTACTTCTTCAATAGTTTCTGGGGATATGCCCATTTTTTCTCCGATTTTTAAATGTTATAGAATAATATTTGTCAGTATTACAATCTTGACAAGATTACTTAATGAAAAAAATTATATAACCACGAAAACAAAATAAACAAAGAGGGGTAAATAAATGGAAGAAAAAGAAAACAAAAATATACAAAATCAAAATCAAGAAGAATTACAGGAAGAAAAAAAAGAAGAAAAACAGGAAGAACAAGAAAACGTTGAAAAACTGAAAAAACAGATAGAAGAGTTAAAGAAAAAATTAGAGAAAACTGAAGAAGCAGCTAAAAAATTAAGTATGCTCTACCAATCTCTGCAACAGGATTTTGAAGCTTATAAAAAGAGAGTACAAAAAGAAAAGGAAGAATTAAAAGAAGAAAGTGTGCTAAAAGTTGCTAAAGGATTTCTTGAAATACTGGATAACTTTGAGAAAGCTTTAGAAAGTGCAAAACTATCTCAGGATGTTGATGCTCTAATGCAAGGTATAGAGATGATACACTACCAGCTTGTTAGATTTTTAAAAGAACATGGTATAGAAGCTATAGAAACTTCTGGAGAATTTAACCCAATGGAACATGAGGTGTTGGAAACTATATATTCAAGAGAACATAAACCAAATGAAATAGTAAAAGTAATCCAAAAAGGATATAAATTCAAAGGAAAGGTTATCAGACCAGCTAAAGTAGTAGTAGCTTTATCTCCTGATGAAAAAGAGGAAGTAACCTAAGAGATGAACTTTTATAAACTTCTTGGTGTATCTGAAAATGCATCTGTAGAAGAAATAAAGGAAGCATATAGAAAACTTGCAAAAAAATATCATCCAGATATTTCTAAAAATGATAGCGAAAAGTTTAAACTAATAACACAGGCTTACAAGACTTTAATAGACCCAGAAAAGAGAAAGCTGTATGACAAATCTGTTAAAGAAAATAGTAGTTTGAAAAGAACTTTAGAAAAGTTTTTAGAAAATCTGGTTGTAAAGGATATAAAACCTGATATAAATAGAACATTAAAACTCACCTTAGAAGAAGCATATCAGGGAACAATAAAAAAAGTAAGATACAAAAGAGTTGAGGAATGTAATAACTGTAGTGGAACAGGAATTTCAGACAAAAGTAGATTAAAGAGGTGCGATTTATGTAATGGAAAAGGTTATATAAGCTATTTAAATATAAAACTTCCATGCGTTTCCTGTAAGACTAAAGGATTTACAATAGAAAATCCATGTCAATTATGTGAAGGTAAAGGTTTACTAGAAAATTACATTGAAAAATCTATAGAAATTCCTGCAGGTATAGATGAAAAAGAAGTCCTGATGCTTGAAAATGCTGGAAATAAAATAAAAGGAAAAATTGGTAATTTATATCTAAAAGTAAAATTTTATAAACATCCTAAATTCAAAAAAAAAGGACTTAACTTATACAAAGACATAAAGATAAAAAAAGACAGTTTACCTTTATATCTAAATTTTTATGATTTAAATGGAAATTTGCTTTCTATAAGAATTCCAGAAAACACAGAGGATAAGGAAACCTTTTTAATTAAAGGTAGAGGTTTTAGAGATAGGAAGGGTAATTTTGGCAATCTGTATATAAAGGTTTATTTAGTATAAAGCGGCCTTAAGGCCGCAAATCTTTAGCAAGAGAATGAGCTTCCACAACCACAAGAACCAGAAGCATTTGGATTTTTAATAGTAAATCCGCCACCCATAAAGTCTGTTACGTAGTCTAAAGTAGCTCCCTTTATGTATGGTGCACTAAATTCGTCAATAGCTATTTTTACTCCGTTTTCAAGTTCTATAACTTTGTCGTTGTCAGTGATTTCTTCATCAAATCCCATAGCATACTGGAAACCA
>JALSSG010000161.1 GCA_026984355.1 Hydrogenothermaceae bacterium | reverse complement strand
AGGTACAAACATGGGAAAATTAACTAAGTTTGATGTCCTTTTAGGTCAGGAATTAACAAATCTTGAAAGGTTTATTATAAAAAGTCCTCTTGGTACTCCAGAATTCTGGAGTGAATGGCAGGCAAAAACAGGAGAAATTATAATAACAAAGGCAGCTATAAAAAGAGCAATTAGAACTCATAAAGAAAAACTTTCAGAAGATGAAATAATAAAACTATCTACAATGCTTGAAGCCTACAAAGAAATAGCTTCATACCTTGAACTTCTTAGACAAACCGCACTAAAGATAAAAGGAATAGACCCTGTTGGATGGGATATATTTGATGGTATTGAAGGAGAAAATGAAGGTGAAGATGACTTACCTTTTTAAACACATTGAGTAGAGAAAAAACTGCATTATATTTAAAGGTAAATTTTATTAAAATATGGAGAACTCATGGCAGATAAAATCATAATTGTAGAAAGTCCAAAAAAAGCAAGAGAAATTCAAAAATTCCTTGGCAGAGATTACACAGTAAAGGCAACTATTGGACACTTTAAAGACCTTCCAGAAAAAGAGATGGGAGTTGACCTTAAGACGTTTGAACCTTCATTTGTAGTTAAGTCAAAAAATCACAAAAAAATATTATCAGAAATAAAAAAACTCGCTAAACAGGCTAAAGAAATATTTATAGCAACAGACCCAGATAGAGAAGGGTATGCTATTGGTTATTTTATGTTTGAGGAACTCAAAAAATCAGCCAAAAACAAACCAATAAAAAGAGCAGAATTTCATGAAATTACAAAAAATCATGTAAAAGAAGTTTTAAAAAAAGCACCTGAATTTGAAAAGACAAATAAAGGTCTATTCAATGCATTCTTAGGTAGAAGAGTAGGAGATAGAATAGTTGGTTATACACTATCACCAATAGCATCTAAAGAAATAGGAGGAAGATTTAGTGTAGGTAGAGTACAATCACCAGCTGTAAGACTAATAGTTGAAAGGGAAGAAGAGATAAAAAACTTCAAACCAGAACCTTACTATGTAATAACCGCTCTTTTAGAGAAAGAAAAAAACCAATTTACAGCTACATATAAAGACCAGAAGATAAAAGATAAAAAGAAAGCAGAAAGTATATTTCAGGACATAAAAAAAGTAAGCTATGCAACAGTAGTAAATGTAGAAAAAAAGCAAGTAAAACAATCCCCCAAGCCACCATTTATAACCTCTACACTACAACAAACAGCTAACTCAGTACTAAAATTTGCCCCAGAGAAAACGATGATGCTTGCTCAGGATTTATTTGAAAATGGTCTTATAACCTATCATAGAACAGACAGTGTAAGGATATCAGATGAGGCTATAAAACAGATAAGAGGTTTTATAAAAGAAAAATTAGGTTCTAACTACTTACCTCAAAAACCAAGAAAATACAAAAACAAAAACACACAGGCAGACGCCCATGAAGCTATAAGGATTACAAATTTTGTTGATATAGACCAGCAAAAGAAATTAGTACAGGAAAAAGGACTAACAGAAGACCATTTTAAACTCTTAAAACTCATATATGAAAGAACAATAGCAAGCCAGATGAAAGATGCTTTATATGATAGAACTACAGTTTTATTTGATATAAATGGACATCCATTCAAAACTACAGGCTCTATTCTTACATTTGAAGGATACAAAAAAATATACAAACAGCAGGAACAAGAACAAGAAAGTAATCTTTTACCTACATTAGAAACTGGTGAAAAAGTTAAAAAAATAGAAGAAAAGTTAGAGGAAAAATTTACAAAACCACCTCCAAGATACACAGAAGGAAGCCTTGTAAAGAAACTTGAAGAACTTGGGATAGGAAGACCTTCAACATATGCAACTATAATAAAAACAATAAAAGATAGAGGATATGTTGTTAAACAGGGAGGTTCTCTTAGACCTACAGAAAATGCATATAACCTGATTAACTACCTTAGCAGAAGGTATAACTGGGTTATAGACTATGACTTTACAAGAAAAATGGAAGAGTTTTTAGATAAAGTAGAAGAAAATAAAAAGAACTGGAAAGAGTTTGTAAGAGAACTTTATGAAAAATCACAGAAAAAATCTGGTTCTAATATATCAGAAAAGATGAGAAACTATGCCCTGGATTTAGCAAAGAAACACGGGAAAGACATATCAGATATATTAGAAGATGCTGAAAAACTAAAGCAGTTTATTGATGAGCACAAAGAAACCAGACCTACAGAAAAACAGATAGCATATGCAAAGGCATTAGCTGAGAAAACAGGTTTAAAACTACCTGATGATGTCCTTGAAGATAAAGAAAAAATAAAAAAATGGATTAATAAAGCTAAAAAAGAAGCTATGAAATACATACAGCTTTCAGAAAAACAAAAGAAAGTACTTATATCTCAGGGAAAAGAAGAACTTATTAACCAACCAGAAAAAGCTATTAAGTGGCTTAACAGCTACTTTAAAAAAAGAAAAAGAAAATAAGATTTTTAGTTTATAATAAAAAGGCGGGTTGACTAACTCAACCCGCAGGAAATGGAGGGGGAGGGAGGGGGATGCATCTAAATAAAATATTCTTTTTTAACCTGAGTATAATATAAATATTCAATTATCATTATAAAATGATATTCATCATAATTAATTTTTTGTTATCTTTTTCTAAATTTTCGGTAATAAATTAACCCAGATTAAAAAAATTTCAAGGATTAAATTTTTTTATAAGTGTTTGATTTTATAAAGAAATTTATTTCTGATTTTTTCCCTTGTTTTTATTAATTTTTCCCACAGCTGAGAAGGTTTTTTATTAAATGAGGATGATATACGGGCTAGTGTGTTAGAACCATATTTTAACTTGGCTTTTGGTTCTCCTTTTATCATTCTAAGCCTTGCTTCTATCTCTCTTAAAAAAACATAATCATCAATAAGTGAAGAATCACACATAGAAAGACCTTTTAATATATTACTTTCTCTTTTTTTCTTCTTTAAAAGAAAGATTTCTACTAAAAATTCAATATCTGCTATTCCTCCTTTACCAAGCTTTATATCAATTTCATCTGATTTTTCTTTAGCCAGTCCTTCTAACCTAAAGCGCATTTCTACTGCAGAATCTATAAAATCTTTATCAATAGGTTTTTTAAATAAAAATTCATTTACTAAAACTTCAAATTCTTCATAGATTTTTTCATCTCCTGTTATGTACCTTGACTTCGTCCATGCTAATCTTTCCCACTCTCTTGCATCTTTATCAAAGTATTCTTTGTAATAGCTTAAAGATGGTGCCAATTCTCCAGAACGTCCATAAGGACGAAGTCTTAAATCAACCTGATATAAATACCCATAAGAAGTAGGTTTTGTTAAATCAGTAATAATCTTTTGAGGAATGTCTATATTTTCAAACTTTGATTTTTCATCTTTAAACACAAAAATAATATCTAAATCAGAACCTATGTTCATTTCTTTACTTCCAAGTTTACCAAGCGCATAAATTATAAAATCCTTACCTTTCTCATGTTCATACAATTTTTTTAAAATAAAATCCGCAAGATTAGTAAGAGTTTGATTAAGTTCTGTTAATCTTTCTATACCATTTTCTTCATTCAACCTAGATAGATACTTTAATGTAGCTAATACTTCAGTAATCTTTTTTAGTTTTTTTAGCTTTTCTACTAAGTCATTTTCTTTTATTAAAGAAAGCTCTTTATTGAAATCTTCTTCTGTTTTTAAAATATCTTCAACTCCAAAAGCAAAATCAAGAATTTCCGGGTCTTTAGAAAGAATATCAGTTATATAATCTGAACTTCTGGCAATATTCAGTATAAACTCAACTAACTTTCTATTTTGTTCAAGAGCAGAAGCAAATATTCTGGTCATTTTACCTTCAACCATTAATTTGTAAAAATTAAGTAGGAAACTTTCTCTATCCTGAAAATTTTTCAAGTCCTTTTCAAACTCTGCAATAAACTCTAAAAGCATATCTTTCCATGTACTACTCATAGATATATATTCTTTTGTAGTAAATATTTTTTTTATTAGATTTAAAGCCCATTTTGGATTAGAAAAGCCAAGTTTCTGTATATACTTTAAAGCTTCTTCTTCACCGTGCTTTGTGATGATATACTTTTGTATAGGTGTTAAATGTTCCTCAACTGGAACAATTTCTTCAAAAATTCTTTTCACATTCTTTCTAAAGTATTCAAATTTTTCCAAAAATTCTTCTTTATTAAGACCCATGTGAGTTGCATAATATTCTACATCCTTAAGCTTTAGCTTTTGAGTTTGAATGCAGTCTTTTATCTGAATTAGGTGTTCCAATCTTCTGTAGAAAAGATACGCATCTGTTAAAATCTGAACTTTTTCCTTACTTAAAAAACCTAACTTTTCTATAATTTCTAAAGCTTTTAGTGTGTTTCTTTCTCTAAGTTGTGGGTATTTATAACCATGCAGCAGCTGAATAACCTGCACAGAGAACTCTATTTCTCTTATACCACCGTCCATTTTTTTTATATCAAAAATATCCTTATCTTTTTTAACTGCATCTTCCTCAATAAGTCTTTTCATCTTAACAATCTCATCAATAACCTCATATCCAACAATACTTCTATATACAAAAGGCTGTATAACTTTATCAAACTGTTCATACACAGACTTTTCTCCTGCACAATAACGAGCCTTTATAAGCATGTTCCTTTCCCATGTCCTTCCAACAGTCCAGTAATATATTTCTATAGAAGGAACACTATAAGCTATCAAACCTTTTTTTCCCTCAGGTCTAAGGTCTAAATCAACTATCCATGTTTGACCTTCTATATTTCTTTTTGTAAGGTATTTAGTCATTTGAGAAAAAACATAATCAAAAAACTCTCTATTAGTTATACCTGTCTTTTCTGTTTTACCTTCATCTGAGTATATATACATAACATCAACATCTGAATAGTAATTAAGCTCAAGACCACCAAGTTTTCCCAAAGCTATTACTGCACCATAGGCTGGCTTTTTATCAGTTTGATTTATAGGATTTCCATGTATATTTTTAAACTTATTAAAAGCCCTTTGATATGCCGCCTCAAAAGTTGCATCTGCAAGATAAGAGTACTCTTGCATTAGCTCCTGTAGGGAATGAACTTTTTTTATATCCTTAGCTACTATCCTTGAAAAATGTTTCATTTTAAAGAAAGTAAGTTTTGTTATAAACTCATCATCACTAGGTATATCTAATAAATTTAAAGCTTCTTCTATAAGATTTTTTCTACCTATTAAAGGCTTATCTAAATGTTGATAAACATATTCAAGCTGATTTGTATGTCTAAAAATAAAATCTGAAATACAACTAGACACAGATGATAGACCTTTTAATAAATCTAACTTATCCTTAGATAAACTTTCTAAAAAATCTTTTTTTAAGGTCTCAAATTTACCAAGACTTGCCATATTTTTTCCCTAAAAATTATTCTATAATTATAATTGCTTTTAGCCGAGTAAAAAAATAATACAAAAAAATCTAAATTATAAATAAAGTAATTTACTTTTAGGGTGTTTAATGAAAAAATTAGCCCATTTTATTGTTATATTTCTTATTTTTGTATTAGCTTCCTGTGAAGATAAAAAGAAGATTGATGATTTGTATCAAAAAATATCCAATTTAGAAAAACAAATACAAATATTAAAAAACCAAAAACCAGATATTAAAATATTACAAGAACAGTTATCGGATGTTGTAGAAGAAATATATCCTATAGTTGTCACTATTTTCACCTACCAGAAAGATGGAAAGGACAAATATCTAAAATCTTTCAAATATTTTGATGACCTTAACTTATTTGAAAGTGAATCATTAGGGTCAGGTTTTGTAATCAGAAAAGACCAAAAATATATGTACATTGTCACAAATGCACATGTTATTGGAAAATCAAAAAAAATTATTATTAAATTTTTTAACGGTTATGAAACAAAAGCTCAAATACAGGGAATAGACCAGAAGACAGATATAGCTGTTTTAAAAGTAGAACTTACAGACAGTATCAAAAATATAAAACCTGCAAAGTGTGGAACAATAAAAAATATGAAGATAGGTTATTTTGTTATTGCAGCAGGAAGTCCATATAGTTTAGGACATACATTTACTTTTGGCATAATATCTGCTCTTGGAAGAAATTTAGGAATTTCAACATTTGAGAACTTTATTCAAACTGATGCAGCTATAAATCCCGGTGATTCTGGAGGACCTTTAATCAACATAAGAGGTGAAATAATAGGAATGAACACGGCTATAATCCAAACAGGACAGGGTATAGGGTTTGCAATTCCTATTGATACAGTAAAATCAATTACAGATGAACTTATAAAATATGGAAAAGTTATAAGAGGATGGCTTGGTGTACTGGTACAGAATATTCCACTAAGATTAAAAGAAAAATACAATATAAAAAACGGAGTATTAGTTATAAAAGTATTTGATTCAAGTCCTGCAAAAAAATCAGGTATACATGTAGGAGATATAATCCTTACACTAAACAATACAGAAATAAAAGACGCTAACACACTAAAATATCTTATATCTCAGTTAAAACCAGGCCAGACCATAAACCTTAAAGTACTTAGAAATTCAAAAATTCTTGATATAAAAGTAAACATTGAAAAATCACCACGAGAATAATTGTTAAAAAAATTTAACAAAATCTTAAAAAAAAATTAACAAAAACTTGATTTAATTTTCCAAAAGGAAAAAATTTAACAGGAGGAAACATGAAGAAAAAATTAGTCTTACTATCTGGCGTACTCTTAATCAACTCTACATTTGCAACAGAGTTAGACCTGAAGAAACATGCAACAGTTCTCAATCCAAAATCACCTGAGTTTTTACTTGGGAAGGAAACACATCCAAATATCAAAATTAGGGCATTTGACAAACCAGACATGTATGTAAAAATTGGCATAAGACTTCAAAGTACATTTGAAAATTACAAGGTAGATTATGCAGACCCTTTAAAAGAAGACATAAACACAATGGATGCATATTTAAGACGAATGAGATTAGAAGTAGGAGCAGGCTTTTCTAAACATGTTTCTTTTACAATGGATATAAGAAATGATAAAGCAAATTATCAAGACAAAGGAGAAGGAAAATTCAACGTTGGTGATGCTTACCTGAAAATTAAAAAGCCTTTTGAAAATCTTGGTTCTTTAGTGAATTTTAAATTCTATAGAGGAAAAATTGATGTATCAAGAACAGAAACAGTAAAATCAGCATGGGTTGTACACTACGACCGTCCACATGTGGCAGATGAAGCAGCTCAATTTATATCACATAACAGGCGTGCAACTAATGCTCAGATTTATGGAAACTGGAAAAAGAAAATACATTACGAGCTTGCGTTTGGAGATGCTATCTATTCAGGAAAATTCAAAGATGCCACTGAATACAAAGATTTAAAATCAAAAGGAGGAAAAATAGTAGAACAAAGCTATTTCTATGGAGGAAAAATATTCATATCTCCATTTGATGGGTGGGAAGAAAAGAAAAGAACAGAAACATATTTTGGATATGGAAAACATTTTGAAATAGGAGTAGGTTATTGGGTAGTACCAAAAATAAAATATAAAGACCCTTCTTCACACAATACACACGAGATAGATAGAACACTGATAAACTATGAAATGTCTGCTCATTATAAAGGTTTCTTTATTCAGGCAGAATATTTTGATTTTGATGGAGTAATAAAAGACTGGACAACTAATGAAGTGGGCAAATCAAAAGGATGGTATATAACATCTGAATATGTATTTAAAGACTTTTATTATATAGCACCATTTATAAGACATGAAGAGTGGAAAAGATGGGATAACGGAGGAGATTATAAACTAAAGTCTGATGTTTATGGTATAAACTGGTATCTTAGAGGTAATACCACAAAAGTAGGTATAGCATACCAAAAAGACAATTATGGACAAGATATAGGAGACAAAAAAATAACAAGAATAAAAGTAGTATCTCAGTGGTTCTTCTAAAGAAAATAAAAAAATGGAGGTTTAAATATGAAAAAACTATTAGCAGGAATATTAACAGCAGGAGTTATAATTAGCCATACAACAATAGCTGGAGAAACAATCAACGGAGCAGGTGCTACTTTCCCATATCCAGTTTACTCAGCATGGGCTTATATGTATTACAAACAAACAGGAATAAAAATAAACTATCAATCAATAGGTTCAGGCGGAGGAGTTAGACAGATAAAAAATAGAACTGTAGATTTCGGAGCTTCAGATGCACCACTTCCACCAGAGAAATTAGATAAATACGAGCTATATCAATTTCCTGCCATCATAGGTGGAGTTGTACCAGTCGTTAATATCCCCGGAGTAAAACAAGGACAGTTAAAATTAGACTCCGAAAGTTTATGTAAAATTTATTTAGGAGAAATAAAGTACTGGGATAATCCAAAGATAAAAAACTTAAATCAAAACTTAAAATTACCTCACAAAAAAATAGTAGTAGTTCATAGGTCTGACGGCTCTGGAACAACAGCAATATTTACAAAATATCTATCAGAAACTTGCCCACAGTGGAAAGATAAAATAGGCTTTGGCAAAGCTGTAAATTGGCCAGTTGGAATAGGTGGGAAGGGAAATGAAGGAGTAGCAAACTATGTAAAAAGAATGAGATTTTCTATAGGTTATGTTGAGTTTGCATACGCTAAACAAAATAGACTAAAGTACACACTACTAAAAAATTCTGCAGGAAACTTTGTAGCACCATCCATAGAAACCTTTAAAAACGCAGGTGCAACAGCAAAATTCGACCCAGATAAACATTTCTATCTTTGGATGGTAAATGCTCCCGGAAAAAACGCATGGCCGATAGCTGGAGCTTCATTTATACTTGAAGCAAGAGAGAAAAAAGAAGCAGATAAAAAAGTAAATAAATTTTTCAAATGGGCTTTTGAAAACGGAGATGAAATAGCCATAAGACTTGATTATGTTCCTTTACCTAAAGAACTAAAACAAAAAATATATGATTACTGGAAACAACACGGCATATATCCATAAAAATTAGCAATTTAAAAAAACAGGAATAAAATAAAAAAAGCCAAAAAATCTCTCAAAGATGAATAAAAGTGAAAGGAAAAGTAGCAGTTGGAATGAGCGGCGGCGTAGATAGTAGCGTTGCCGCCTTAATTTTAAAAGAAGAAGGATATGAAGTTATAGGTATAACTCTTAAACTTTCTACTCCCGAAGTATGTTCTTCTGACGTCCAAATATGCTGTTCTCCACAAGATGTAAAAGACGCAAAACAGGTAGCAAATTATTTAGGAATAAAGCATTACACAATAGACTGGGAAGATTTATTCAAAAAAGAAGTTATAGATTATTTCGTAAATACTTACAAGGAAGGATTAACCCCAAATCCATGTGTCATATGTAATAGAAAAGTCAAAACAGGTAGACTTGCCAAATATGTAAATTTATTTCTTGAAGCTGATTATCTTGCAACAGGACACTATATAAGAAAATCAAAAATTAATAATTTCCCTGTTTTACAAAGAGGAAAAGACCTCAAAAAAGACCAATCATACTTTATGGCTCTTATAGAACCAGATATAGTAAATATGCTTTTATTTCCACTTGGAAATCTAACAAAAGAAGAAACAAGAGAAATAGCCCAAAAATACAAAATACCAGTATCCCATAAGAAAGATAGCTTCGAAATATGTTTTACTGCAGGACTAACACCAGCAGAGTATTTAAGAAACAATAACTTAATAAATGAACAAACAGGAGATATATTACATATAACAGGGAAAAAATTAGGAACTCATAAAGGTTTATCTTCCTACACCATAGGACAAAGAAGAGGTTTAGGAATAAGATGGAAAAAACCTTTATATGTTTTAGAAAAAAATATAGAAAATAATACAATAATTGTAGGAGAAGAAGAACATCTATATACAGAAAGTGTTGTAGCCGGAAACATAAATTTATTCGTACCTTTAAAATATTGGAATAAAGAAAAAATTTATATTCAAGGAAGATATAATCAAAAACCAGTAGAGATAAAAGACGTATCTATAGAAAAGGATGATATAAAAATTCTTTTTAAGAAAAAACAAAAAAAATTTGCACCTGGGCAAATTCTTGCTGTTTATCAAGATGACAAGCTAATAGCTGGTGGAATTATTAAGTGAACAAAATCAAAATTATAAAACAGCTAACTCTTTAGAAGGTCTAATTCCTCATAGGTACGCTAAAAACGGTATTAAGAGGAATAAACAAAAAAACTTGGAAATACTGTTTCAATTCCTCATAGGTATGCTAAAAACTCAATAAGCTTTTCAAATCTATCTTGCGGTAGATTTTGTTTCAATTCCTTATAGGTACGCTAAAAACTTTACAAGTGAAAGTTTGCAAAAGCAAAAGGAAAAAAGTTTCAATTCCTTATAGGTACGCTAAAAACCCAAAATGAACGAAAAAGAAAAACTCAAATATGCAAGTTTCAATTCCTTATAGGTACGCTAAAAACTGTAAGCATCTACATATAAAGAAGATGGAATTAACAGTTTCAATTCCTTATAGGTACGCTAAAAACTGGAAAA
>JALSSG010000160.1 GCA_026984355.1 Hydrogenothermaceae bacterium | reverse complement strand
ATCTTTTTCGTTTGGAGAAAATGTTCTTTATGATACTAAATTTAATAAAAATATTCTATACATAGGTGTTCCTTCTTTAGCTATATCTTTTTTTCTTGATAAGAAAATAGATGAATTTGTTAAACATAATAAATCTAAATCACAAAACACAATCTGGGAAAGTATAACCTATCTGGGTTCTCCTTATATTATTGGACTTGGTACAGCTGGATATATGTACGGATACTTTTCTAAAAACTCAAAGCTTCTACAAAGTTCTGTCCTTGCTACTCAATCTTCTGTAATTTCTGCTGTTATAGTAATTCCAATAAAATATATAACAAAAAGAAAAAGACCTTCTAAGGAAGACAATCTTTCTTTTCCATCTGCTCACTCAGCTATAGCTTTTGCCTTTTGGGGAAGTTATGCCCAAGAGTATAATGAAGGAATAAAGAAGTACATTTTATGGTCTATTCCTTTTTTTGTAGCTTACAGTAGACTTTATTTAGAAAAACACTGGTTATCTGATGTTGTAGCTGGTGGATTAATTGGTGTTTCATCAATCTACCTTGCTAAAAAACTTACTAACTTTTTGTCTATTAGATACAATATAAACATATTTATTGATATATCCTCAAATAAGGCAGGTATTATATACATTTTTTAAGGAGAATAAACAATGATACCTATAAAAGATGATATACCAACAAGAACCACTCCTGTAATAACAATAACTTTGATAGTCATAAATACACTTGTTTTTTTATATGAAATGACCTTGTCTCCTCAAGAACTTGAAATATTTGTCCATAAATATGGACTTTTACCTATGGATATTTTTCAGCTTAGATTTGATAAGGTTATCACTTCTATGTTTATACATGGAGGAATAGCTCATATATTAGGCAATATGTTATTTTTATGGATTTTTGGTAATAACGTTGAAGATGCTTTAGGAAAAATCAGATTTATTATTTTTTACATAATTTCAGGATTTGGAGCTGCATTACTTCAATCTATAGTTTCTATAGCTGAAGGCAGTCTTAATATACCAATGGTAGGTGCTTCAGGAGCCATAAGTGGCGTCCTTGCTGCTTATATGAAGCTTTATCCTCATGCTAGAGTTGCTGCTATTATTCCTCCATTTTTCTTTATGGTTTTTGTACTACCTGCATGGTTTTTTATTGGGTACTGGTTCGTTATTCAGGTTTTATATGCCATGATTGTTCCTTCATCATTAGGAGGTGTAGCATGGTATGCTCATATTGGTGGATTTATAACAGGATGGGTTCTGATTAATTACCTTTTACCTAAAAAGAAACCTAAGCTTGTATTTTACTCTTATGATACAAGGATATAAATATGAAATCTAAAGATAAAGGAAATTTTGGTGAATATTTAGCAACTGTTTATCTAAAAAACAAAGGGTATCAGATAATAGAAAGAAATTTTCATTCAAAATTTGGTGAGATAGATATAATAGCAAAGTATAGAGAAAACATTATTTTCATAGAGGTCAGAATGAGAAATAAGAGTGATTATTATCCTGAAGAAACAATAGATAGGAAAAAGATAAAAAAGATTATAAAAACCGCGCAGGTCTTTTTATATAAAAATGGTCTTAATAAAGCTGGTGTGAGATTTGATGTTATATCTATAAAAGATGGAAATATAAATCATATAGAAAATGCATTTGATATAGATTATTAAAAAAGCATTGCCCGGAGACGGGGGTGAATCCCCGGGCAATGAGTAGAAGTAGGCCATGCAGCAGCAGGTAAATTACATAGCATGATAATATATTCCTATACAAATTTTGTGCCATACTTTTTGTTAAAATTCTGTTAAATTTTCAAACAAACATATCAATAACAAGAAACTAAGCGATGTAATATGCTTTACAGGTATTGTCCTTAATAGGCCAGATTATGTCCAAAACAGAACATTTATTTTATTTTTATTTTATGAGCCTTCCCTACAAGCTGTAAAAAATGAGAATATCCTTTTTTATTTATATGCTCTTTTAATCCCTCTATAACCTTTAAAGGAGCATATGGATCATAAAAATTAGCTGTTCCTATTTGGATAGCTACTGCACCTGCTAATACATGCTGTAATGCATCCTGAGTAGTGGTAATTCCACCTACACCAATAATAGGCACAGAAGCTCCATATTTTTCATAAACCTGATAAATCATCCTAACAGCTATAGGTAAGATTGCTGGACCAGAAAGTCCTCCAGTCTTAGTAGCTAACATAGGCTCTTCTTTTTCCACATCTATCGCCATACCAAGCAGTGTATTTATAAGTACCAGACCATCAGCTTTAGCAGATACACATGCATCTGCAGTGTCAAGTATATTTGTTATATTTGGACTTAGCTTAACAAGAAGTGGTTTGCTAGTAATTTTTCTTAGCTTATAAACGAGTTCATAAAGTGTTTCTGGATCGCTTCCAAAAGAAATACCACCTTTTTTAACATTAGGACATGATACATTAAGCTCTAATCCATGAACACCATCAGCTTTATCTAATTCTTCAGCCACAGCAATGTATTCTTCTTCATCTTCACCAAAAACATTTGCAAAGATAACAGTATCATACTTTTTCAGCTCTGGAAGTATTTCTTCAACAAATTTTTTCACTCCCGGATTTTGAAGACCTATAGAATTTAGCATCCCTGCAGGAGTTTCTACTATTCTTTCTGGAGGATTTCCTTTTCTTGGCTTGTAAGATAAACCTTTTACAACAACTGCACCAAGATTTGATAAATCATAAAGTTTTGCAACTTCAAGTCCATAACTAAAACAACCTGAGGCAGTCCAAACTGGATTTTTAAACTTAATTCCAAAAAGTTCATATGATAGTAAATCACTTTCTACTTTTATCAAGGGACAACCTCTTTTCTCTTGTTTCTGATAATAAATCTATCAAATCTTCCTGCTTTTCTTCCTCTATATAGTATTTTAGCTTTTCTAAAGATTTGATAAACTCATCTATTGCATGAATTACATCTTTTTTATTTTCTAAAAATATATCTTTCCACACAGTCGGTGAACTTGCCGCAATTCTTGTAAAATCCCTAAAGCCACCACCAGGATATTTAAAAAGGTCTATACCTGTTTCTTTAGATAAATTAATAAGAGCATCAACAAGAGCAAAAGCTACTGCGTGTGGTAAATGAGATACACTGGCAAATACAAAGTCATGAGTATAAGGGTCCATAACTTCAACTTGAGAACCTAAATCTTGCCACAGTTTTTTAACTCTAACTACTTCTTTATTTTCCTCTGGTGGAGTAACTATAACCTTTGCATCTTTAAAAAGTCCTACTACAGCATTTTCTATACCTTCTTTCTCAGTTCCTGCTATTGGATGAATTCCAACGAAAACATTAGGTTTTAATATGTTAAAAAGTTTTTGAATTAATTCGCCTTTTACACTTCCTACATCTGACACTATAGTGTCAGGCTTTAGAAAAGGTTTTATCTGTTTTGCTATATTTTCAAACGTTTTAACAGGTGTCGCCAGTACTACAAGGTCTATATTCTCCCATGGAATTTTTTCTAAATCTGTAAAACCTTCATCAATTGCCTTTAATCTTAAGGCTGTTTTTACTCTATCTTTATTCAAATCATATCCATATATCTTCCCATTATAGCCTTCATTTTTTAAAGATAAAGCTAAAGAACCACCAATAAGACCAAGACCTATAATAAGAATACCTTTAAAATTACCAAAATCTTTTTTCATGCTATTTAACTAATAAAGCTGGTATCTGAGTATGATTTAAAATATATGACGTGGTGCTTCCTAAGATAAGTTCCTTTATCTTACTTTCACCGTAAGCTCCCATAACCAGAAGGTCATATGTATCTAAATTATCATTTACAAAATTTGTTATCTCTTCTTCTGGATATCCATATAGTACTTTTAATTCATATGGTAATTTTAAGTATTCCTTTAAAAGTTCTTCTATATGTTTTTGTTTTTCTGTGCTTTCATCTTCAAGTACAGATAAAACAGTAATCTTTTTTATACCAATATCTTTTAATGTGTCTGATATATACTTAGCTGCATGAACAGATTTTTCCCTACCATCAAAAGCTAAAATAACATTTTTTATTTCTTTAAATACCTCATGAGTAATTAAGACAGGACAGGGAGATTTTCTAGCTACCGCCTCAGAAGTAGAACCTATTAAAAGAGCAGTAAATTCACTATGTTGACCTTTTTTACCTACAATTATTAAATCTTCAGGGTCAGCCATTCCTACTATCTCATTAACTACAATACCATAAGCAGAAACTATAGAACAATCTGCACCTTCTTCTCTACATTCCTTGGCAAAATTATTCAAAATAATATCTGCTCTTTTTTCAAGAGCTTCCTTTATCTTAGGTGTAAAATCAGAATACACAGTAAACCCTAAAGCTCCAGCTACATCCTCAATAAATGGTCCCTCTAAAAGCCTGATGTCAATAATATCAATACCTATTACAGGTTTTTTTAGTTTCTTTGATAGATAAATACCATACTTTCCAGCAATTTCTGACTGCTTAGAACCATCTAATCCTACAAGGATACGTTTAATCATAAAACTCTCCAGATTTTAAGTCGCTTTACAAATTATTCTATCCTAAAAATCAGAAAAAAAATCAATCTTTTTCTTTTATCTTTTCTTTTATTGTTTTTATTAACTTTTCATAAATCTGTTTTATCTGGTTTGCCCTTTCTATAAGATTTTGATTTTCCTCAGCTTCAACTTTTTTGACCATAGGTAGTATTTCTAGAGTATACTGCTCAACATACTCTCTCAAATCACCTTCCAGTTCTTCTTTTGTCAGGTCTTCTATTACTGCAATATAAGAATGATACGTTAAATTTGCAGATATAAGGAGATGTTTCAACTGTTTTTCTATATCTCCTTTATCACTGCCTGCTTTAGTAAAATCTGCCATTTTTATCACTCCCAAAATAAAATTTTCAAAAATTAAATCTATAACAACTTGTTATACTTATATATGTTTTAAATCATCTCACAAATTTATGGAGGATTTTTAATGATACAAAGGTACACAAGAGAGCAAATGGGAAAAATCTGGAGTGAAGTTAACAAATTCCAAAAATGGTTAGATGTGGAAATAGCAATATGTAAAGCGTGGAACAAACTTGGGAAAATTCCCGATGAGGCATTAAAAGAAATAGTAGAAAAAACTTATATTGATGAAAATGTTGTTAAAAGAATTCATGAATTAGACAAAATATACAATCATGATGTATTAGCTTTTGTTACTGCAGTAGCAGAACAGGTTGGGGAAAATGGAAGATATATACATTTAGGCGTAACATCGTCAGATGTTATTGATACAGCATTAGGTTTGATAATGAAAGAAGCTATAGAACTTCTTATAGAAGATATAAACCAGCTTTTAGATGTACTAAAAGAAAATGCATTTAAATATAAAGATACTGTAATAATGGGCAGAACTCACGGTGTACATGCAGAACCAATGGTTTTTGGTCTTAAGTTTGCCCTCTGGTATGAAGAGATGAAAAGAAATAAAGAAAGGTTAGAACATGCAAAAAAAATGGTTTCTGTAGGAGCTATATCTGGAGCTGTTGGAACTTATTCAAACATACCTCCAGAAGTTGAAAAATTAGCATTACAGGAACTTGGACTTGATGTAGAACCAGTATCAAATCAGATAGTTCAAAGAGATAGACATGCAGAGTTTATGACAGCTATGGGTATTACTGCTTCTTCTTTAGAAAAGATGGCTGTAGAAATAAGACATCTGCAAAGAACAGAAGTTTTAGAAGCTCAAGAACCTTTTAAAAAAGGACAAAGAGGCTCATCTGCTATGCCCCATAAAAAAAACCCTATAACATGTGAAAGAATAACAGGACTTGCAAGGGTTATAAGAGCAAATACCATTCCAGCTATGGAAAATATAGCATTATGGCATGAAAGAGATATATCCCATTCCTCTGTAGAAAGAGTTAGTATGCCTGATTCAGCTATAGCTCTTGATTATATCCTGCATCTTACAAAGAATGTAATGGAAGGACTTGTAGTATATCCAGAAAGAATGAAAAAAAATATGGAACTTTCTAAAGGTCTTTTCTTTTCTTCAAAAGTTCTTGTGGCTCTTGTAGAAAAAGGACTTTCAAGAGATGAAGCTTATGATATAGTTCAAAGAAACGCTATGAAAGCATGGGACACAGAAGGGCTAATGTTTAAAGATGCTTTACTTCAAGACCCAGAGGTAATATCAAGATTATCACCAGAAGAGATTGAAAAAATCTTTGATGTAAATAATTTTCTAAAAAATATCCCTTACATATATAAGCGTGTTTTTGGAAAATATTAAATTCATTGTGCTATAATATAAATTTAGCTTGCAGAATTTTAAAATTTATAAAGGCAGGAGGTAGTTGATGTCAATTCTTCCAGAAAAAAAGCAGGAGATAATCAAAAAGTTTGCAAGACACGAAGGTGATACAGGTTCACCAGAAGTTCAAATCGCTATCTTAACAGAGAGAATAAACAATCTAACAGAGCATATTAAACAACACAAAAAAGACCTTCATTCAAGAAGGGGTCTTATTGGTATGGTTAACCAAAGAAGAAAATTGCTTAACTATCTAAAAAGAAAAAACCCTGAAAGATATAAAGAAATAATACAAGCACTTGGAATAAGAGAAGCTACAGGGAGAGGTAAATAATGGTAAAAGCTCCAGAGCCTGTTATTGTTGAAACTGTAGTTAATGATGAATCTTACAAGATAGAAACAGGTTGGTTTGCAAGACAGGCAGATGGAGCAGTTATTGTAAAACAGGGAGAAACTGCTGTACTTGTGGCAGCAGTAATGTCAGATGAGGCACAACCAGATATAGATTTTCTTCCTTTAACAGTTGACTATAGAGAAAAAACATATGCATATGGAAAAATCCCTGGAGGGTTCGTTAAAAGGGAAGGTAAGCCTACCGTAAGAGAAATTCTTGTATCAAGGCTAATAGATAGACCTGTAAGACCTTTATTCCCTAAAGGGTTTTTTAATGATGTAGTTATTACAGCTCTTACATTATCTGCTGATGATAAATATGACCCTGATGTTTTAGCTATTGTTGGTGCTTCAGCTGCATTACATATATCAAGAATTCCCTTTGAGGGACCTATAGGTGCTGTTCGTGTGTGCAGAGTTGATGGAGAATTAGTTTTTAATCCAACTTATGAACAGAGAAATAAATCAGATTTTGATATTGTAGTAGCTGGTACAAAAGATGCGATTGTTATGGTAGAAGGAGGAGCTGAAGAGGTTCCAGAAGAAGATTTATTAGAAGCTATCTTTAGTGCTCATAAAGAAATTCAAAAATTAATAGAGATTCAACAAGAACTTAGGGAAAAAGTAGGTGTAGAAAAATATACAGTAGAAATTGACCCATCTGAAGAAGAATTAAAAGAAAAAATAAAACAGTATGCATCAGAAAAACTAAAACAGGCATTTAGTATAAGAGAGAAAAGGGAAAGAAGAAAAGCATTAGAGGAAATATTTGAAGAAACAATACAAGCTCTTGAATTACCAGAAGAACAACTGAAAAAAGCTTCTACACTGTTTAAAGAAGTTGAAAGTGAAATAATGAGAGAAAAAATACTAAAAGAAAAAGTTAGAATTGATGGTAGAAAACCTGATGAGATAAGACCTATATGGATAAAAGTAGGAGTATTTCCAAGAGTTCACGGCTCAGCTATCTTTACAAGAGGTGAAACACAGGCTTTCGTGGCTACAACATTAGGTGCACCTGGTGAAGAACAGATAGAAGAAAGTATAGAAGAAGGGGAAGAGAAAAAAAGATTTATGCTTCATTATAACTTTCCTGCATTTAGTGTAGGTGAAGCCAGACCTCCAAGAGCACCATCAAGAAGAGAAATAGGACATGGGAATTTAGCAGAAAGAGCTTTAGAACCTTTAATACCTTCAGAAGAAGAATTTCCTTATGTAATTAGAGTTGTGTCAGAAATATTGGAATCAAACGGTTCTACTTCAATGGCTACTGTTTGTGGTGGTTCTCTATCTTTGTTTGACGCTGGTGTTCCTATGAAAAAGCACGTTGCTGGTATAGCAATGGGACTAATCAAAGAAGGAGACCAATTCGTAGTGCTTTCAGATATATTAGGAGATGAAGACCATCTTGGAGATATGGACTTTAAAGTAGCAGGAACAAGAGATGGTGTAACATCTATACAGATGGATATAAAAATTAAAGGTCTTACAAAAGAAATTATGGAACAGGCTTTAAAACAGGCAAGAGAAGGAAGACTTTATATATTGGACATAATGTATGAAGCTATTCCTGAACCAAGACCTGAAGTTTCTCCTTATGCACCATCAGTTGTTAAAATCAGAGTATTACCAGATAAAATACCTATCATTATTGGTCCTGCAGGTAAAAATATAAAGAAAATTATAGAAGAAACAGGTGTAAAAATAGATATTGAACCTGATGGATTAATAAAGATTTATGCTGTTCATAAAGACATGGCAGAAAAAGCTGTTGAGATGATAAATGAGCTTATATCAGAAATGGAAATAGGAGATGTTTATTTAGGAAAAGTAACAAGAGTAGAAGATTATGGAGCTTTTGTAGAACTTGTACCTGGAAAGTTATCATTACTACACGTATCTCAGATTTCCAACCAGAAATTAAAATCAGCTAAAGATGTTATAAAAGTAGGAGATGTTTTAAAGGTAAAAGTAATTGATATAGATGAACTTGGTAGACCTAAGGTTTCTCTAAAAGAAGTAAAAGAAGGTGATGAGCCAAAAAATAAATATTTCTTTGAGGAATAGTTAATTATTAGACTGTTTTTATATAAACACCATTATCATTTTTTACAAGTTGCTTTAGTTCCATTTCAAAAAGAATTATAGAAAGCTCTGATATATTTAAACCTGTTATTTCTACCAACATATCTATATGATGTGGTTCGTTCAAAATGTTTAATATATCTTTTTCCAAATCGCTTAAAATTTTTTCTTCTTTTTTATCAACTCCCTTCTTTTTAAGATAAGGTATCTGCATAAAAATATCTTCTACCTGTGTTAAAGGAAACGCACCTTCTTTAAGAAGGTAATTATTTCCTTCTGAACTCTTGTCATTAATATTTGCTGGAACTGAAAAAACTAATCTCCCATACTCATTTGCATATTTTGCAGTTATTAATGCCCCAGATTTCATAGGTGCCTGTGAAACAATTGTAGCCAAACTTAGACCAGCTATAATTCTATTTCTCTTTGGAAATGTATACTTTGTAGGTCTTGTTCCTATTGGTAATTCTGATACTATACACCCATTTTTTAGGATATCTCTATACAAAGATAAATTTTCTTTTGGAAAGATAATATCTACTCCGCATCCTAATACTGCTACTGTAAAACCTGAATTTTCTAATGTTGTTTTATGAGCAATTGTATCTACACCTAATGCAAGGCCAGAAACTATACTGATACTATTTTCAGATAGCTCTTTTGAAAATTTTTGTGTAATAAATCTCCCATAAGAAGAAACGTTTCTTGTACCAACTATAGAAACAGACATATCACTAAAAGGAAAAATCCCTTTTATATATAAAACTGGTGGTGGGTCAGGTATATTTTTTAGGTTTATAGGGTAATTATCATCAGATAAAGGTACTAATGTGATATTCAATCTTTGGGCTTTTTCATATTCTTTGACTGCTTTTTTATAAGCTTCCTTATCTTTTAAAATTAGACTGGCTAGTTTATCTCCTATATCTTTTGAAAGCTGTATATGTGAAAGTTCAAAAATATTTTCAAATCTTTTGTATTTCTCTATTAGTTTTTTTATAGTTATGTTTCCTATACCAGAAGTAAAAGAAAGCTGTAAGGCTCTTATAACTTCCAACTATGGCAATCCTAATATCTTATGACATTGGGGAATTATCCTGCTTTCTATACCAAGCTTTAAAAGTTCATCTTGAATTTCTAAAGCTTTTTCTACCATATCCTTTTTATTACTTTCTGGCTGTAAAATGATAATATCGTTTTTTAATAAATCTATAAATTCAGGTTTAACTATATCTTTTACAGTTATCTTTGAATCAATTACAAACTTTAGTTCTGAAATATAAGGTATAAGTTTCCTATGTACAAAGTACAATGGAGGTTTAGGAGAACATGTTATATAAACATTCTCATTTATTATATCTTCTAACTGATTATTCCATAATGTCCCATTGGTTTCTATAAATACTTTATACCCTTCTTTAAGAAGTCCTTTCACAAGTTCTGGTAAAGCTGGAGAAAAGAAAGGCTCTCCACCTGTGATACATACTCTTTTTAGCCCAAATTTATTGACTTCTTTTATTACATCATCTATAGACATTTCTTTATAAGTTTTTCCATCGTATGAATAGGTTGTATCACACCATGAACATCTTAGATTACATCCTTCAAGTCTTATAAATGATATAGGAAGGCCTACCCACCTTCCTTCTCCTTCTACTGTCTTAAAAATCTCAACTATATTTATTTTTTTAGCTTCAGTATTATTCAACCTTTTCTTCAACAAGCTCATAGGCTTCAATAATATCTCCTGGTTTTATATCATTGAAATCCTTAAGCGTTAATCCACATTCATAACCTTTAGCTA
>JALSSG010000159.1 GCA_026984355.1 Hydrogenothermaceae bacterium | reverse complement strand
AGAGGAAAGTGCAGAAAATATTCTAAAAATGGCATCAAAAAAGTATAACTTTACAGCTCGTTCTTTTCATAGAATACTAAAGGTAGCAAGAACCATAGCTGATTTAGAAGGTAGTGAAAAAATTAAAGCTAATGCAATAATAGAGGCTATAAACTTCAAATTTTCAGAGGAGGTTTTTAATGGGATTTAAACCAGTAGATGTATCTAATAAATTTGAAACTATAAGAACTGCAAAAGCAGAAGGAAAAATTTATTTGAGTAAAGAATCTATACAGATGATAAAGGAAGGAAAAGTACCTAAAGGAGATGTTTTATCTGCTTCTCAAATGGCTGGGATATTTGGAGCAAAGAGAACTGCTGATATACTTCCTTTTTGTCATAACATAATGATAGACCATGTTATTGTAGAACCATATCTGCAGGAAGATGGTATATACATAACAGCACAGGTAAAATGTATAGGAAGAACAGGTGTTGAGATGGAAGCTCTTACGGCTGTATCAGCTGCTCTTTTGAATGTTTATGATATGTTAAAGGCTTTTGATAAAAATATGAAAATTTCTGATATAAAGCTTGTTGAAAAAACAGGAGGTAAATCTGATTATGAAGAGGATTTAACAGGCTTAAAATGTGCTGTTATCACTTTAAGCGATAGCTGTTATAAAAAAGAAGCAGAAGACAAAAGTGGAAAAGTTGCTATTGACATTATAGAGAATGAATTTGGAGGAGAAGTCGTTCATTATAAAGTTTTACCTGATGAAAAAGATATGATAATCGAAGAATTTAATAATTTGAAAGATAAGGTTGATATCATTTTTACTACTGGAGGTACAGGTTTTTCAAAGAGAGATATTACTCCAGAAGCTACGAAGGAAGTAATTGAAAAGGAGATGATAGGATTTGGAGAAGCGATGAGAATTATAGGAGTTAGATTTACTCCAAAATCTTTACTTTCAAGAGCTACAGCAGGAATAATTGGAGAATCTACTTTAATTATAAATCTTCCAGGAAGTACAGGAGGAGTAAGAGATAATCTTAGAATGTTAGCTCCTCTTTTAAAACATGCTATAAGAATGGCAAAAGGCGAAAAAAAACATTAAATATGGATAGAGAAAAAGCATTATTAATATTTGCTTTAATGTGGCAACCAGATTATAAAAATCATTTATTTGAAGTTGAAAAAACTTTGGAAGAAGAATTCGGGAAGAAATTATCTGAAACAAATATATTTTCTCTTCCTTATTCTAAATATTATGAAAAGGAGATGGGAAAAAACTTAGTAAAGAAGTTTGTTGTGTTAGACAGGTTAATACATAAAGGACAGTTAGTAGAACTAAAGAAATTTTCTATGAAACTTGAAGATACCCACAGAGTTAATGGAAATAGAACAGTAAACATAGACCCTCTTTACTTAGAAGAGTTTCAGGTTGTTGTTGCAACATCAAAATATAGAGGTAGTAGGATATATCTTTATGATGGTATATATGCTGACTTAGAGCTTTTATATTACAATGGTTCTTACCAGCCAATGGTATGGACTTATCTTGATTACAAAAATCATATTCCTTATTTTAATAACACAAGAAAAATTTTTTTCAGGAAAATAAGAAACTTATGAAGATAGATTTAGATTTCTTTTTTCTTGACCAGATAGATGATTATGTAATGTTGATTGATGAGAATTTTGATATTTTTTTTAAAAATTCCAAAATCATAACAGCTTCAGGTGATATTTTTGATAAAAAAAAATGTTATCAGACTATATATGATTTTTCTTCAAACTGTAGTAAACATGGTTTAGAATGTCCTATTGAGATTATAAAAAAAAATAGTTTAACTAAATACCATACAGTTCATAAAGTAAAAGACGAAAATAATATAGAAAGGAAATTCTTAGTAGCAACTTACAAACTTTCTAAGGAGGATTTATTTTTAGAGATGTTTATTAACTTAGATGATATGAAAATCGTTAATAAAGTCAGTAAAGAAACTATTGAAGGCTTGATTGATAAAATACCAAAACCAGTAGCTGTTGAAACACCAGATTTTATTGTTTTTAATAAAAAATTTAAAGATTTATTCCAGCTAAATAAAGATTCTTATAGTAGCTTTTTTACAGCGTTAAAACCTGTATTTGATAGTCAAGTTTTGTATGATTTTATTTATTCTTTAAAAAGCTGTAATGAACCAAAGTTTGATTTAGAACTAAAAGATAATAAAGGCCAGCTTTTTAGTTTTAGTTTTGTCCCTTTGAAGATAGATAACATCTTTAAAGATTTTTACCTTTGGATTATAGAAACAATACATCAAGATGAAGATTTATTTAGAACACTTGCAGAAACATCAGCAGCAGGGATATTTTTGCATCAGGGGAAATTTATTTATGTAAATCCAGCTTTATGTGAGATAACAGAGTATAAAAGAGAAGAGCTTATCAATATGAACCCGTTAAATCTTGTTCATCCTGATTTTAAAAATAAAGTAAAGGAACTTATGTTGAGAAGATTAAAAGGTGATAAAACAAAACATGTTTATGAAGTGAAAATAATTACAAAATCTGGACAAGAAAAATGGGTGCAGGTTGCTTCAAGTGCTGTCTTTTACAAAGATGCTTTTGCCGGAATAGGAACAGTGATAGATATAACAGATAGAAAAGAGTATGAAGAAAAACTAAAAAAGTTAGCTACATATGATTCTTTAACAAATCTATATAACAGATATATGATAGAGGAATTTTTAGAAAAAGAAATAGAAAAAAGTAAAAGACATAATGTACCTTTATCTATAATAATGTGTGATATAGATGATTTTAAAAAGATTAATGATACATATGGACATATTTTTGGAGATAAGGTTTTAAAAAAGATTTCATCTGTTTTAAAAGCGAATATAAGAAAGAGTGATGCTATTGGCAGATGGGGTGGTGAGGAGTTTATAATAATTGCTCCTTATACAAATGTATATGGTGCTCAAAAATTAGCAGAAAAGATAAGAAATCTAGTTGAAAATACAAAAATTGATGATGTTTATATAACTATAAGTTGCGGTGTAGCTGAGTATAAATATTCTGAAACTAAAAAGGAATTTTTCAAAAGAGTAGATGAAGCTTTGTATCTTGCTAAGAAAAAAGGGAAAAACACTGTAGAAGTAGCCCTATGATAAGGAGAAATCTTCCCCAAGAAATATTTTCTTTACTATTGGGTCTTTGACAATATCTTCTGGTGTTCCTTCGCTTATTACTTTTCCATGGGCTATTATATATGCTCTATCTGTTATTTTTAATGTTTCTCTTACGTTATGGTCAGTTATAATAACTCCTATATCTCTATGAATCAGGTCAACTATAAGTTTATTAATCTCTTTCACAGATATAGGGTCTACACCAGCAAAAGGCTCGTCAAGTAGTAAAAAAGAAGGATTTATTATCAAACTTCTTGCTATCTCAAGTCTTCTTCTTTGTCCCCCAGATAAAGTATATGCCTTTTGATTTTTCAAGTCATAGATATTGAATTCTTCTAATAGTTCTTTTGCTTTTCTTTCTCTTTCTTTTCTATCAGGTACATGGAATTCTAAAAATATCATAAGGTTGTCCCATACGGATAAATCTCCAAATATAGATGGTTCTTGAGGTAAAAAAGATATACCTTTTCTTGCTCTTTCGTATACTGGTAAATCTGTAATATCTTCTCCATTAAGATATATATTTCCACTATCTGGTTTTATAAAACCTAAAAGAGATTTAAATGTGGTAGTTTTGCCTGCTCCGTTTGGTCCAAGTAAGCCAACTATTTCTCCTTCCTGAACATATAAAGATATATCTTCAAGAACAACCTTTTCCTTATATCTTTTTTTTAAATGTTCTACTTCTAATTTTGAAAGCTGTTTCATCCTGACACTTCTTGATATGTTTTAAACAGCTTTTTCATATTTTTTATTGCCTGTCTTATTCTTTTTTCATTTTCAACAACAGCAAATCTTACATATCCTTCTCCATGTTCTCCAAATCCAATACCTGGAGCTACAGCTACTTTTGCTTCTTTTAGCAACATCATACTAAATTCTACAGAGCCCATATTTTTGAACTTGTCAGGAATTTTTGCCCACAGGAACATTGTTGCTTTTGGTTTTTCAACATTCCAGCCTATTCTATTTAAGCCTTTTACCAGTACATCTAACCTTTTACTATAAGTATCTCTTGCTTTTTCTACTATTGAATAATCACTGTCTAAGGCTATAATACTTGCCACCTGTATAGGTGTGAATGTTCCATAGTCAAGATAACTTTTTAGTCTCCTTAGATTATGAATAAGCACTTGATTTCCTACAACAAATCCTACTCTCCATCCAGCCATAGAATAGCCTTTTGTTAGTGAGTATGTTTCTACTGCAATATCTTTAGCACCTTCTACCTGTAGTATACTTGGTGCCTTATATCCATCAAAACACAGGTCTGCGTATGCAAAGTCATGTATAATCCACAGGTTTTTCTTTTTAGCAAAAGCAACTATCTCTTTAAAAAAGTCTAAATTAACAGTCATAGTTGTAGGATTGTTTGGAAAATTTAAAATAAGTACTTTAGGTTCTGGATAACTGTCTTCATAAGATTCATATATGTTCCGTAGAAACTGTTCCTGTTTTTCTTCATCAGAACCTTCTAAGGGAAGTGGAACAGTAAGAACACTTGCACCTGCAATCACAGGAGCGTAGTAGTGAATTGGATATCTTGGACTTGGAACAAGAGCCATATCTCCTGGTGATAACATTGCAAGCATTAAGTGAGATATGCCTTCTTTAGAACCTATAGTCATAATAGCTTCTTTATCTGGGTCTAAATCTACATCAAACCTTCTTTTGTAGTAATCACATATTGCTTTTCTTAATCTTGGTATACCTTCAGAGGAAGAATATCTATGAGTTGTTTTCTTCTTAGCAGATTCGCATAATTTATCTATTATATGTTCTGCAGGTTTCAGGTCAGGATTACCCATTCCTAAATCTATAATATCTTCTCCTTCCCTTCTTAGCTTTGCTTTTAACTCATTAACTGTAGCAAAAACATAATGAGGAAGTCTTTTTATACGAGGAAATTCTTCCATTAACTACACCTCTTATTGTTTTTTTTCTAAAAAAACTAAAGGATTCATTGGTTCTGCATTTTTCCTTATTTCAAAATAAAGTCCACAGGTGTCAGAATTATTTAATTTTCCAGTTTTTCCTATAATCTGCCCTTTTTTAACATACTGTCCATCTCTAACAAGTATTTTTCCAACATGACCATATATTGTTGTAAGCTTTTTTTCATGCTTTAGTATAATCAAATTTCCATACGATTTTATACTATCTCCTACATATATTACTTTTCCATCTTCAGAGGCTTTTATAGGAGCGTTACATTCTGTAGCAATATCTATCCCAAGATGTCTAACTTCATGGTTATTTACAAATTTTTTAATAACTACACCATCTACTGGCCATTGAAATGATAGCTTTACTTTTTTCCTTACAATTTTTTGTCTTTCTACATATTTAATAATTTTTTTAGGTATTTTAAGTCTTTGTCCAGGTCTTATAATATAAGGTTTTTTTAGTTTATTTAGTCTTATTATTTCTCTAACAGTTGTGTTATATTTTTTTGCTATTAAACTTAAGTTTTCTCCTGGTTTTACCTTATGTATTATTATTTTTTTCTCTACTATCTTTACAAAGGAAGAAGAACTTTTTTTATTTTTTGTTTTTGTATAGGTATGTTTTTTCTTTTTAATACATAAAACTTGTCCAACTTTTAAAGAATCATTTTTTAGGTTGTTTAGTTTTTTTATATCCTTTACCCATACGTGATATTTTTTTGCAATTTTTATAATGGTATCTCCAGGTTTTACTTTATGGATTATTTCACAGTCACTTAACTTTATTTTATAAGATTTTATCGGAATTCTAAGAACCTGTCCTACTCTTATAATATAAGGTTTTCTTAAGTTATTTGCTTTTATGATATCCTTTATTGATACGTTAAATTTTTGAGCTATTTCGCTTAATGTATCTCCAGATTTTACTCTGTAATATTTATACTCTGTTCTACCTACAGGTATTTTTAATTTCTGTCCTACATATATTGTGTATGGTGGTCTTAAATTATTTGCTTCAATAATATCTTCTACAGTAACATTAAACTTTTGAGCTATTTCACTTAGTGTATCACCTCTTCTTACCTTATAAGTAAGCCCAAAAGATAAAGAAAATATGATTAATGAAATTAAAAAAGCTTTAATACCTGATTTCAAAATCTTCAAAACCTCCCTCTTCATCAAGAAACTCATATTTTATGTTTTCTACCTTAGCAAGAGGTGGTCCTTTTTTTAAATACTCTAAAAATTTTTCTAAGCTTTTTTTATCTGCCTGTGCATAAACTTCTACAGTTCCATCTGGAAGATTTCTAACAAACCCTTTTATATTCAAACTTTTTGCTATATCCTGAGTAAAATATCTAAAACCTACTCCCTGGACTCTTCCAGAAATAATTGCGTGGAGGAGCATTTATATAAAAACCTCGTTTAAATGTCTAAAGTTGTAATTTAGAATATTAAATTATATTTCGTACTGGGAAGTATTTCAATAAAGGAAGTTTTTATATATTCATATTGAAAATAAGAAAATACTAATATAAATTAAGTTGTAAATATTCTTAACAATAAAAAAAGAGGGGGAATCTTATGGCAGACTTACCTAAAGAAGAACATCATGAGCCAGAAGTTATTAAAGAAGGTATTTTTGTAGGTAGTGAAGCTTTAGCTAAAGCTCCGAAAATTTATGGTGTTCCTACAGGAATAGAAGGACTAGATGACTTGTTTTTTGTTGTAGAAACACAAGACGGTAAAATTGTAAAGAAATCTTTAGGTGGAATTCCTGCCTATTCTGTGTTTAACATTACTGGTGTTAGCGATACCGGTAAATCTCTTATGGTAGAACAATTTACTGTAAGGCAGGCAAGTGAAGGACACAAAGTAGCTTTTATAACTGTTGAATCTCCTGCTAATTTTGTTGCTGCTTCTTTAAAACTTAGAGCTGCAGCTATGGGACTGGAATTTGAGAAGTTTGAAGATAACATTATTTTAATCGATGCTGCATCTCATACAAAACTAAGAGAAGACCTTCCAAATTTACTGGCTACTTTGGCTTATGCAATTAAAACTTATCATATAAAGTTTACAGTTGTAGATTCAGTTACAGGTTTATTTGAACATAAAGAAATGTTAGCAAGGGGTATAGTTAGAAGATTATTTAATTTTATGAAAAAATGGTATCAAACAGCTTTATTTGTATCTCAAAAAAGAAGTGGTCATGAAGAACTGACAGCAGAAGCTGCAGGTGGATATGCTGTAGGACATATTGTTGATGGAACAATGGTTTTAGCCAAAGAACTTATAGATAGTCCATATAAAGCAAAGATGTATAAAAAAGAAATAGGAGATATAGTTAGACTATTTAGAATAGATGGCTGTCGTATGGCAGGACATGATACAAGAACTCATTATATGGAGATAACAGAAACAGGTTTGGTTAGAATTTTAGAGCCAATAGGTGGAAAATAAAATAAATTTAAGGAGGGTGTAGATATGGTTATAGAGTTAACAGGAGCTCCAGTAAATGAGGCAGATTTAGAAAATCTTGTCTCAAGGGTATTTTTTAAATCACTTGATTTGCTTGGTGGATTACACAAACTTGCAGAATACAGGACATTAACGTGGTTGCCTTCTCTTGCAAGGGCATCTTTTGTAATAGTTTTAAGGGAAGAGTATTTAAAAACTGAAGAGGAAATTGCTGAAATTGTAGGATTAACAAAAAATACTGTAAGAAATATCTTAAGAGCAGACCCACAGATGGCTCTTTATAAGATAGAACACATGGATGAACTTACAAAAGAAGAAAAACAACAGCTTAGAGTACATACTGCTGGTGGAATTGCAAAATTGGCATATAAACTTGTAAAAGAAGGACAGGAAGCTCAAGTATTACTTGAATTTTGTGCTACTTCTGGTGCTCAAATTGCTCAGGTTTGTGAAGTACCATGGGCTTATGCTGTACTAAAAAGAATAAAAGGAACAAAATATCCTGTCCAATCACCAGCTGATTTAAAAGATAAGCTTGCAGGTGTTAATATTAAAGGATTAGATGGTGCTGAAGTTGTAGAAGGGTTAACATATCCTATAAAATCTCCAGCTCAACTTTTACATGAAATTAAAGAGTATCTTCAAATGAAAGGTATTGAGTAAAAAATGGGGGAATATAATCCCCCTTTTTAACCAAGATATGTTTTGAAAAACTCAACAGCTAATTTCCATGCGTCATTGGCTTTTTCTTCATTGTAAACATCAGGTCTTTTTGTATTTAAAAATGCATGTGTTACTCCAGAGTAAACTTTAACCTGAACGTCAACACTGTTTTTCCATACGGCTTTAGCCATATCTATAACATCATCATTTTTAACAAATTCATCTTTTTCTGCTAATATGAAAAATGTAGGAATTTTTATATTTGAAGCGTCTATAGGAGCTAATTGAGGTATACCATAGAAAGGTACACTTGCATCTATAATGTCATTTGCTTTGTCAGCAAAGTACATTGACAGTGTTCCTCCACAGCAAAAACCAGTAACTCCAACTTTTTTGGGAGATGTAGCATCACATTCTTTAAGATACTCTACGCTTGCCCTAAAAATGTTATTTACCTCTTCCATCCTATTTTCAAACATGTCCATCATAAGTTTACCTGCATCATCAGGATTATCTGCAGTTTTTCCGTTATAAAAATCTGGAGCAAATGCTACAAACCCTTCTTGAGCTAATTTATCAGTTAACTCTTTTATATTAGATAAAGGTGAGTCTAACCCCCACCATTCATGGATTATTATAACTGCAGGTCCTTTTGTAGTAGGTTCTGCTAAATAACCAGAAACTTTAACGCCATTTTTCTCAAAGGTTATATCTTTTCCCATTTTACCCCTCCAGCTTAGGATTTATTTTTTAAGTATAAGAGTTTTTATCTTTGTTATCAATTTAAAATTCTTAAAAATGTAATAAGGGAGGGGAAACCCCCTACCAAAAAACGTAAGGTCAAATTTATTGGTACAGTAGTTTAATGGTTCACATAGAACAAGCAGGTTGTTTATTGTGATACTGATTCCATGACGTCATACCACCAGATAGTATAGATAAATTTTCATAACCCTTTTGTTCAAGTATGCTAACAGACATTGCTGCTCTTGGTCCTAAACCACATACAGCTAAAATTTCTTTGTTTTTTGGTAGGATATTGTACTTTTGTCTTATAGCTGGTGCTGGAATATTTACACTTCCTTCTATTTTTCCTGTTTCATATTCTTGAGGACTTCTAACATCTAGTATAAATAAGTCTTTTCCTTCTTTTAGTTGTTCTTCTAACTGCTGTGGTGATATAAGTTTGTAGCTTTTTACTGGTTTTCCAGATTTAGCCCATGCATTCATACCGCCATCTAAGTATCCTATTTCATAATCTATTCCTACTCTTCTAAGTTTAATTGTAGCTATTTCTACATCTTTTTCATTATCTGCTACTATAAGTACATTTTTATCAGGAGGAAGTATCCATCCTGCAAATGTAGAAAATGGCATACATGTATAGTCTAAACTGTATGAGCCTGGTATATGTCCTCCTGTCCATGCTATATAAGAGCGGATATCAACAACAATAGCTCTATTATTTATGTGTTTTTCAAACTCGTCTGGAGTCATAGGTACAGGTTTAGGAAGTTTGTCTGTAGTAATAGGACCTTTTGCGTTAATCATAGAAGACCTTCTAAAGTGGTCTGGAGCTTCTGGCATACCATCTAACAGATTTTTTATAAATTCTTCTTTAGAGCTGAACTGTAATGCTTTGTTATATAGCTTCTCATATCCTATTGTTGATGTTCTTTTAGCTGCCAGTGCTTTACCACATAAAGTTCCAGCTCCATGTGCTGGATAAATTTCTACAAAGTCAGGAAGTTTTAAAAGCTTATCAAATAAGCTGTGATATAGATTTTCTGCTAACTGGTCTTTTATATCTGGAAACAGGTCTGGTCTTCCAACATCACCAACAAAAAGTGTATCTCCTGTAAAAACAGCTACAGGGAGTTCTCCTCTGGATAAATCTGTTATAACATAAGCAACATGGTCTGGAGTATGTCCTGGAACTTCAAGAACATCTATTTTTATATGGTCTATATTTATAGTATCTCCTTCTTTTAATGGTATATGGTCAAATTCAAAACCTGATTTTTCTGGTGCATAGATTTTTGCTCCTGTTTTTTTGGCTAGTTCTATATGTCCAGAAACAAAGTCAGCGTGAGAATGAGTGATGAGAATATGAGTTATTTTAACTCCCTGTTTTTTTGCTTCTTGTATATAGTCATCTACATCTCTTTTTGGGTCTATTACAGCAGCGTTGTTTGAACCTATTAGAAGATATGATATATGTGCCAGTGCATCTGCGTAAAAAGATTGTATTAACATGTTTGTTCCTCCAATTAATATATTAGAATATTTACATATTTTAATATTTAATACACATATTTACATGATAAATATCACAGATATGTTAGTTTATATTAACCACTGTTTTTGTGTAATATGTTTATATGAGGTTTTTTAGTATTAAGATGCGTTCTTCTTTAGAGGAAAAGCATGTATCAGGTCATGAAAGAATAGTTAAAGATAGTGAAATTGAAAGTACTCTATTAGAACTCTACAAAAGAGGTTCGAGAAAGGATTTTGATTTACTAAATA
>JALSSG010000158.1 GCA_026984355.1 Hydrogenothermaceae bacterium | reverse complement strand
GTTGAACGAGGGTCTAAATTAGAAGTTGGTTCGTCCATCAAAATAACTTCCGGTTCTAAAACAAGCAAAGATGCTAAACAAACTTTTTGTTTTTCTCCCCCGCTAAGATTAAATGGTGGAATGTTTAGATATTTATAAATACCTAATTTATCAGCCCAATATTTTACTTTTTCATCTATATTTTTTTCACCAAGCTGTCTTAGCCCAAATGCAATCTCATCATACACTGTAGGATTAAAAATCATTGTATCTGGATTTTGGAATAAAAAAACTACTTCTTTTCTAAACTTTTTTGCAAAATTTTTATCCTTTAATTTCTCTTTAGTTATGTTTACACCTTTATAAAAGTAATTTCCCCTTTGAGGGAAGATAAGACCGTTTAGTATCTTTAAAAGAGTTGATTTACCACTACCATTAATTCCAAGTAAAACAACCTTTTCTTTTTCATTAATTTTAAATGATATATCTTTTAAGACATCTTTATTTTCATATCTATACCATATATGCTGTACCTCAATTATGCTGTTCATGTTTTAGTCTATAAAAAAACCTCTTGATTTCATCGCATCTGATATATCTTTAGTATTTTTCATAGTTTTACTTAAGAAAAAATAAAAAACACTGTGAATAAAATTATACATCTGTTGTCTTTCTGGCCTTGTTATAATCCTGCTTGTCAAGGCATGTTTAAACTCTACAAATTGTCTTCTTACAATCAAAATCTGAGTATAAGATAAAGTAAGTAAATAAAGCAACGTTTTTGAAAATGAAAAAGCTTTAAACAGATTTGCATATTCTACAAACAAGAAAGTCAGGTACGTTAATGCAAACACTCTAATATTTAAAAGAGAAACATAATAAACCCAATCTTTACCATAAATCTGGGCATAAATTATGTATGCTATAGTTATAACCCCATTAAACAAAATAACAGAAGTAATGCTTTTTTTTATCAAAACAGGGCTTTTTTTAATAGAAATAAGGATTAACCCTAAACAAAGAATAGATAAAAACCACAAGTTATGAACTAAAGTCAAAATTATTACAAAAACCAAATACAAAAAAAGATAAATTTTATCTTTCATGTTTTATAAGTACCTTTAAAAGATAAAAAATAGCAAAAATAAGAATTACTCCTAAAATAGCTGATAAGTAATAAGAAAAAATTGAGTTAATATCTCCTAAAGAGTAATCAGGCAGTATTCCTTCTATTTGTTTGAAATTTTTTATACCATCTGGAATAAATCCAAGCTTCTGTTTAAAATAGGAAAAATCCCACTCACCCCATGCAGGATAGTTAGAAATCAGACCAACAGGAACTAAAATTATAAAAACAAATAAAAGAAGCAAAAGATTCCTATACTTGTTTGTTAAAAACATCTATGCCCACCTGACTTTTTACTTTCTCTACAAACTTAACAATCAAGAGAGTGTAAATCCCTTCAATAATACCAAAATACAAAATATGTGCTCCTACAATAGCAGGAACAGTTATTTTTAAGTCAAAAGGAAAAAATAGAGGATTTCCTTTATCATCATGAGCAATAATAGGTTGTATTCCAAGAACAACAGCTATGAAAATAGAAGCCAGCACTATAGAAACCCAGCCTGATATAAAAAGAGCAAAGTTCTTATTTGTATTTTTCAGAAGTTTGTAAATGTAATAACTGCTAAAGGAAGATATAAAACCAAGTCCTAACGACGTTATAGCCCATGTAGTAATCCCACCATCTCCAAAAATCAATGCCTGTATAAGTAAAACCAAACTTATACACACAAAAGCAACCCATGGATTAAACAGTATAGACAAAACAGCAGCACCAATCGCATGTCCACTTGTGCCACCTGGAATTGGAATATTTATCATCATAACAAGAAAAGATAAAGCTGTAAGAGTAGCTATAAAAGGTAGTGTCTGTTCATCTAAAACTGATTTTAGTTTTTTTATACCATAAAAAAATAACGGTACTCCTATAACATATCCAGCTATATAAGTTTGCGGTGATAAGTATCCATCAGGTATATGCAAAGCTCTCTCCTTTTTATGTTTAGACTAATAATAAGCGTATATAACCTATACATTAAGTCAACACTATTTCATAGCTTCTCCCCACTTTTTAAGTGCAAGAATAATAAACGCTAAAGCTCTTTGAACATCAGGGTCAGAAGTTCCTCTAAGTATACCTACAAGACCTTTTCTTTCATCCTGTTCCATAACTTTTTCATAAGCATCAATAATACCAAGTAAAGTTTTTTTAAAGTTTTCACTTGTTAAAACCCTTAACAATTCACCTATCAAAACAATATTCTCTTTTAAAGTCTCACTACTTGAAGTCTGTTCTCTTAGTTTTATTATCTCTTGATTTAAAGATTCCATAATCCAAGGGCTCCTTTTTATAAATTCATCTAAAGCATCTAAGAAAAAGTTTATAAGCTCAAGTTTATCCAAAAGCTGTATCAACTGCTGTCCTGTTTTATCTTCCATTATTCCCTCTAAGCTTGCTGTAGTGATTTGTGTAGACATATCAAAAACCTCCTAAATGAACATTTTTTCAGTTTTATTAATTTTAATATTAAGTTTTATGATTTTATATTGCAATCATATTTTTATAAAAATACTAATAAGTATTTTTTTATATATATTGACATTAAATATATTACAATTTAAATTCATTAATGAATAAATTTTCATTTATTAGGAGG
This sequence comes from Hydrogenothermaceae bacterium, assembly GCA_026984355.1. GTDB lineage: Bacteria > Aquificota > Aquificia > Aquificales > Hydrogenothermaceae > JAADDZ01. Next base: position 8,234 of record JALSSG010000158.1, on the reverse strand, counting down.
ATTATGATGGCTACAGTGTTGTGGCTACATGGAGGAGCATGTAATGGAAACACTATGTCCTTTTTAAATGCAGAATACCCATCTGTCTGTGATTTAGTAACAGACTTTGGGATAGAAATTCTGTGGCATCCTTCAGCTGGGTTAGAGATGGGAGACCAAGTAAAAGCCATCTTAGAGGATGTGATAGATGGGAAGATAAACCTTGACATTTTTGTTTTTGAAGGAACAGTAGTTCAAGGTCCAAATGGAACAGGAAGATACAACATGTTTGCTGGAAGACCTATGAAAGAATGGGTATATGACCTTGCCCATGCTGCAAACTTTGTTGTAGCAGTTGGAAACTGTGCATGTCAGGGAAACATACCAGCAGTTCCTCCAAATCCAACTGAATCTACAGGACTTCAATTTCACAAATCTAAAAAAGGAGGTTTTTTAGGAGAAAACTTTGTATCAAAAGGTGGTCTTCCTGTAATAAATATTCCCGGATGTCCTGCTCATTATGACTGGATAACTCAGATATTAGTAGCTCTGGCTGTTGGAAGAGGAAATGAAATTCAACTTGATGAATTTAATAGACCTTTAACATTCTTTAAAACATTCTCCCAAACAGGATGTACAAGAGTACAGATGCATGAATGGAAAATACCAACAGAAGAATTTGGACAAGGAACAAGGAAAGGTTGTCTCTTTTATGAACTTGGATGCAGAGGACCTTTAACCCATTCGCCTTGCAATAGAATACTATGGAACGGCGTAAGCTCCAAACAAAGGTCAGGACACCCATGTATAGGTTGTACAGAATTTGAATTTCCATGGTTTGACCTTGCACCAGGAACAATTTTTAAAACCCAAAAAGTAGCAGGAGTTATACCAAAAGAAGCTGTTGAAGGTGTAGACAAACTAAGCTATATGATTGCTGCAGCTGCAGCAAGAGTTGTAGCTCCTAAATGGGCTACTGAAGATATGTTTGTAGTTTAGAACTTATAAACTAAATGGAGGTAAAAAAAATGGCTCAACATATTGTTATAGACCCTTTAGCAAGATTAGAAGGTGATGTCCGTGCAGATGTTTTTGTAGAAGATGGACATGTTGTAGATGTAAACGTTGAAGCAGTTATGTTTAGAGGATTTGAGATAATTTTAAGAGGAAAAGACCCTCTTGCAGGATTAATAGTCACTCCAAGAGTATGTGGTATATGCGGTGGTTCTCACCTGTACAAAGCTGCTCAAGCAGTTGATACATCATGGAAAACTCAAATACCAGCTAATGGATGGTGGATTAGGAATATAGCACAGGCTACAGAAACACTTCAATCTATCCCAAGATGGTATTACGCAATATTTGCAATAGACTTTGTAAATAAAAATTATGCAAAAAGCAGTTTATACGATGAAGTAGTAAAAAGATGGGCTCCATTTGTTGGTACAAGTTATAAGATTGGTCTTGAAACCTCAGCATTACCAGTAAAAATTTATGCAATGTTTGGAGGTCAATGGCCACATTCTAGCTTTATGGTTCCTGGTGGAGTAATGTGTGCTCCCCAATTAGACCATATAACAAGAGCTTATGCTCTTCTTGAAAGATATAGAACAGAGTGGCTTGAAAAAGTATGGCTTGGATGTTCTGTAGAAAGATGGCTGGAGAATAAAACATGGGACGATGTTCTAAACTGGTTAGAGGAAAGTGAAAGTCATAGGAATTCTGATTGCGGACTATTTATAAGATTTTGTTTAGAGAATGGTTTAGATAAATATGGTGCTGGCGTAGGAAACTACATAGCATGTGGAACGTATATTCATCCTGAAGGTTATCCTGTCTCAACAATAGAAGACAGAAACAGTGCTTTAATATCTCCTTCTGGAGTTGTATATAACAACACATACCATGAATTTGACCAATTAAATATTAGGGAAGACGTAACACACTCTTATTATGAAGGAAACTCACTGCTTCATCCGTGGGATGGAGAAACAATTCCATTAGACCCAGAAGTAGCTAAAAGAGAAGGAAAATATTCATGGGCAAAAGCTCCAAGATATCTGATAAATGGAAAACCTGTACCATTAGAAGCAGGACCTTTAGCAAGACAGGTTGTATGTGGATATGAAGAGGTTAAACAAGTAAGTAAGTTTGCTGATTATGACCCATTAATTAAAAATATAGTTGATACTATAGGTCCTAGCGTTATGGTAAGAGTACTTGCAAGAATGCATGAAGCTCCAAAATACTTTAAATGGGTAAAAGATTGGCTCGCAAAAATAGACTTTGAAGATGATAGATTTTACAACAAACCACAAGAACTTCCAGAAGGAAAAGGATACGGTGGTACGGAAGCAGCAAGAGGAGCTCTCCAAGACTGGATAGTTATAGAAAATGGAAAGATTAAAAACTATCAGATTATAACACCTACTGCATGGAATATAGGACCTAAAGATTCTAAAAATCAAATGGGACCTATAGAAAAAGCCATCGTAGGAGCACCTATCCAAAATCCAGATGACCCAATAGAAGTAGCTCACGTAGCAAGAAGTTTTGATTCATGTCTTGTATGTACTGTTCACGTATACGATAAAAAGAAAGGAAAACAGTTAGCTAAATATAAACTTGGAGCATTTAAATGAAAAAAATTTCCATAGTAGGCTGTGGAAATCCAGTTAGAGGGGACGATGGCGTTGGTCCCCGTTTAATTAGATATTTATGGGAACTTGGTGTACCTCCAAACATAAATTTAGTAGATGGTGGCACATCAGGTATAGACGTTATATTCCATATAAAAGATTCTAAAAAAGTTATTTTTATAGATGCATGCTTTTCTGGAGAAAAACCAGGAACAATTTATAAAGTCCCTGCTGATGAAATAAAAGAACTTCCTTCAAATGAAGAAGCAAATTTACACTCAATAAAGTGGTTTCATGCTATAGCTCTTGCAAATCACATATTAGAAAATGAAATACCTAAAGATATAGAAGTCTTCCTTATAGAAGGAAAGAACTTTGAGATAGGAGAGGAACTTTCAAAAGAAGTAGAAGAATCTATGAAAAATCTTGCAAATTACATAATAAATCATTATGGGATAGAAACTATGGGTACATTTGAAATAGAGCTAAAAGAAGATGGTTATATGATAATACCTAATGATATTGCAGAAAAATATTTCTCAACTAGTATGACTGCTATTGTTATTCCAAAGGGAATGCAATTTACCATAATTCCATTATCAAATGATAAACAAGGTGGTTTACTTTTAAAAAAAATAAACTCAAAAGGAGATAGAGCTTTACTTATATGGGAAATGCTACCTCCTGGAATAAAGTATGGAAAGAAAAAAGCTATATGGAGTGAGGAGGAAGGAGGTTTAGTAGTTTCTCTTGTATAAGGAGGACAAGCTATGTTTAAAGAAAAAGCTCTTTTAGTAGAAACTTTCGTAGAAAAAGAAGATGGACAATGGGTAGTCTATATAGAAGTCTTATTCAAAGACCAGGTAGTAAGAAGAAGACTTAACAAGTACTTCACAAAAGAAAAAGCCCAGATAGCTGCAAACTATATAAAAAGGTGTGCAAACAGAGATATACCATTCCCAAATGATGGATTAGGAGGATGTTGTTAATGAAATGGTCTGACATATTTCCACAACCAGTAGGGATATTTCCATATCCACTTAGTTTTTTAATCGTTCCATATGTGCAAAACTGGCAAAAACATATAAAAAAACTTATTAACTTAGAATTTAAAGACTTACCAGAGGAATGGAAATTTGTAAAATACCTGAATGAATCAGAAATAGACAAGGCCTTAAAAAGTCTTGATAACATACAAGAAGAACCTGTTAAACAATATATTTCTTCAATACTTAAAAATATCTATATAAAAAATCCAGATACCCAGTTAGACAACCTGCTAAAGATGTTTTTCGGTGAGATACTAGAATTTGATACAGATAGATATGACTTAAAGGCTCTTCAGCACTTTATAAAAGCCGATTATCTTATAAAAGAAAATGATACTTATTCTGCAGTTCAAGAATTAGACAACGCTTTAAAACTGATAAAAAATACATCACCAATATTCCAAGCACAAATCCTACTAAAGAAAGTAAAACTAATAATCCAACAAAAAGGAGTAAATTTCTCAACAATAGCTTTATTAGAACAGATTTATAACAGTCTAAAAAACAGCAATGCAAAAGTGTTGAAAGCTGAAGCTTCTTTTAATCTTGGAAATGCATACTCATCTCTTGGAAATATACAAAATGCAATAAAACATTATACAGAAGCTTTAGAAGTCTATAAAAAAGATAAATATCCATATATGTATGCTCTTATTAATAATAATATGGGCTTAGCATATTTATCTATACAGGCTACTGATTTAGAAGACCATATGAGACTTGCATATGGAATTCAATGCTTGAAAAATGCCCTTAAAATATTTACTAAAGATAAATATCCAGATGAATGGGCTAGTACTTCACTAAACTATGCAAACGGTCTTCAATATTTGCCAACAGCAAACCCTATAAAAAATCTTTTAGAAGCAGTAAACATATATAAAGAAATACTTAATTATAGAAAACAGCAAAATGATGAAATAGGATATGCCAGAACACTAGCGAACTTAGGAAACGCTTTGGCACATTTAGGAAAATTAGATGATGCAAAAAACTGTCTGCTAGAAGCAAAAATGCTCTTTTCTAAATACGGCATGAAAGAAGAAAAACAAGCAATAGATGAAATTTTAGAAGAAATACATCTTGTTGAGGTCAAAGGTAATGAGTGAAGAAACTATAGATTTTGAAAAAACAGCAGCAAAAATAGATGAACTACTGGAAAAAATAAAAGAATTTCCAGAAGAACAGCGAGAAATGGTAAAACAATTAATAGATAATCTTCATGAATTTCACAAGGTCGCACTTGTAAAACTAGTAAAAATGCTAAAAAACGACCCAAATGCAAAGAATATATTAATACAGTCTCTTCAAGAACCAGAAATATTTGCTCTTTTCCTAAAATACAACATAATAAGAGAAGACAAAAAAACAAAAGTAGCAAAAGCAATTGAGCACATAAAACCCTATGTACATTCTCATGGAGGTGATGTAGAGTTAGTAGATGTAAAAGACAAAACAGTAATAGTAAGGCTAAAAGGAGCATGTGAAGGATGCAGTCAGGTTAGTTTCACACTTCAACAAACAATACTTGAAGCAGTAAAGGCATATGTTCCAGAAATAGAGAACATACAACTTGACAAAAACATACCTGTTGAAGCTTTTATAGACCTAAAAACCAGCTCATTTATAAAAGCAATTCCTCTTAGCTTATTAGAAGAAGGAAAAGTTATAACTTTTAAGAATGAAAATATAAATGCAATCATAACTCTCTGGAAAGGAAAAATCTATGCATACAAAAACCAATGTGCCCATCAAGGCTTAGAACTATCAACACAGAAAATAACTTCTGATGGAAAAATAATATGTCCATGGCACGGATTTGAATATTGCATAGAATCTGGCGAATGCCTCACAGTAAATCACATACAGTTAGAACCTATTCCAACAAAAATAAAAGAGGAATTCGTATGGTTAAAAATCCTATAAAGTATGACTCAGAAGTAATAATAGGAGAAAATATAGAAAACACATTCAAACTTCCAGATGCTTCTGCTTCACCTACAACTTTATACGGACCACGAGGAATCTTTGTTAAAGATAATATAACTGTAGTTGCTGATACAGGAAACCACAGAGTACTAATATGGTTTAGTATACCAAAACCACAACAGCCAGCAGATATTGTCCTTGGACAACCTGATTTTTTCTCTGATAGTGTAAACGCTGGAGGAAATATAGAAAAAGGCATGTTCATGCCTACAGGAATATTCATAACAGATGATAAAAAACTTTTTGTAGCAGATGCGTGGAATCACAGAATATTAATGTGGGAAAGTCTACCTGATGAAAACTTCAAAAAACCAGACCACATTATAGGTCAACCAGACCTAAGGAGTACAGAAAAAAATCTATTCTTCTGGTGTTTTGGAGTATTAGAAAAAAATGGAAAATTTTTTGTATGTGATACAGGAAACAGAAGAATATTAGAATGGAAAACCATTCCAGATAATCTTGATAAACCTGATGAAATATATACAGGTTTTATGTGGCCTCATTCAATCTCTGTCAGCAAAAACAATTACTTTGTAGCAGATGCAGGAACAGGAGTTAGCAAAGTATATATGTTTAAAGAGAATCTGAAAAATGCTAAAAATTTCGATTTAAGCTTCGCAGATAAAGAAGGTTGTGGAAAATGCAAACTAAATCTACCTTATGGTGTATCTTCAAACTCAGATATTGTAGCAGTTGCTGATACATCAAATAATAGAGTGTTACTTTTTGAAGATAATATAAAAGAACCTATAGATGTATTAGGTCAACACTCTTTTGAAGAATGCGGAGAAAACCGATGGGAAGGAGTAAAAAAAGATACTCTTTGTTGGCCGTATGCAGTACATGTAGACAGTAAAAACAATATATTTATAGCAGATACAGGAAATAACAGAATTATACTCTTCAAAAGCATACACGGAGGAAAACAAAATGTGTCTATCAATACCATCAAAAATAGTTGAAATACTATCAGATAATTATGCAGTGGTTGATACAATGGGAGTAAAAAGGAAGGTTTCCCTTGACCTTATGCCTGAGCCGGTAGAAGTGGGAGATTACGTTCTTATCCATGTAGGATACGCAATGACAAAAATGAGAAAAGAAGATGCACTAGAAAGTCTAAAAACATATGAAGAGATAATCCAGAAGCTTGAAGAGGAAGGAGAAGAGATATAGGTTTAAAGATAAATCATTTTTTACAATGTGAGGTAAAAATGTTAGATATAAAGGCATTGGCTGACGAACTGTCAATACCAGAAGAAAAGCTTATAAAAGAATCCTTAAAAACTTATCTCAATGACAAACTAATAGAAATAGAGAGTGAAATTTTTAAACTTAGAAAAAAATGGAAAGTTAAGAATATTTATGAGATGAACAAACTTGCTGAAGAAGGGAAAATAACAGAGGAAGAAGCATTAGATGATTTCTTTTTGTTAGATAATCTTGAAGCAGAAAGAGATAAAATTTTAAAAGTTTTAAAACTAATAGAAGATGAATAAATTAGAAAATCTAAAAAGTATAGCTGAAATAGAGTTTAAAGAAATAGTAAAGCATGCATATATAAAAAACTATAAACTCAGGATTATCCTTATAGATGGAAGTTTTATTGAGGTAGTTATTTCTCAAAAATTAAAAAATAAATTTTCATTCCATTGGGAATGTTTAGACAATTGCATATATAGATATGATAATTTTCCTGATAAGAAAGCAAGAAAATTAAAAACTTTTCCTTACCACTTTCATAATGGGAATCAAGAGAATATTGTTGAATCACAATTCTCAAAAGAGATAGTAGAAGGATTTAGGGAATTTTTAACTTTTGTTAGTGAAAAAATAAAACCTGAAAAACAGGAGTAAAACAATGGCTAACATAGACTACATAAAAGACTTTAGAGACAGTAAAAGAATAAAAGCCCTTGCTAAACAGATAGAAAAAGAGCTAAAAAGCCCATTTAACATAATGGAAGTTTGCGGAGGACATACCCACACAATAATGAAATACGGACTAAAACAGATACTTCCACAAGAGATAGATTTTATTCACGGTCCCGGCTGTCCTGTATGTATAATGCCAAAAGAGAGAATAGACCACGCCATAGCATTAGCACAGGACGAAAATAACATTATTGCAACACTTGGAGATATGATTAGAGTTCCCGGTTCAAAAAGCTCCCTCCAGAAAGAAAGGGCAAAAGGGAAAAACATAAAAATGGTTTATGCACCTTTTGACATCCTGAAAATAGCACAGGAAAACCCAGACAAAAACGTTATATACTTTGCCATTGGCTTTGAGACAACAACACCAATGACAGCAGCACTGATAGAAAAAGTATTACAGCTTGGACTGAAAAACGTTTACTTTCATATAAACCACGTATTAGTCCCACCACCTATTAAGGCTATAATGGACAGTGGAGAGGCTAAAATAGACGCTTTTATAGGACCTGCCCATGTATCTGTTATAACAGGAGCAAAAATCTATCAGGAAATTGTAGACCTTTATAATACACCAGTTGTTGTTGCAGGATTTGAACCAGTTGATATTATGGAAAGTATCTTGTGGATAATAAGACAG
>JALSSG010000157.1 GCA_026984355.1 Hydrogenothermaceae bacterium | reverse complement strand
GATGTTGCTTCAAATCCAGAGTTCTTAAGAGAAGGCTCAGCGATTTATGATTTTATGAATCCTGACAGAATAGTAGTAGGAGTAGAAAGCAAAAAAGCAGAAGAAATTTTCAAAGAGTTATATAAACCTTTTACAGACAAAGGTTTTCCTCTAATGATAACCACTCCAGCAACAGCAGAACTTATAAAACACGCTTCAAACTCCTTCTTAGCAATGAAGATATCATACATAAATATGATTGCTGACCTGTGTGAAAAAGTAGGAGCTGATGTAAAAGAAGTAGCTGACGGAATGGGATATGATAAGAGAATAGGAAGAGCATTTTTAAATGCAGGCATAGGATATGGTGGTAGTTGTTTTCCAAAAGATGTTAAAGCTTTCATAAAAATTGCTGAAGACCATGGAGTAGATTTTGGTCTTTTAAGAGAAACAGAAAAAATAAACAAAGAAAGAAGGGATAAGTTTGTAGAAAAAATAGAAAGTGTTTTATGGGTTAACAAAGATAAAAATCTTGCTATATGGGGATTAGCATTCAAACCAAATACAGATGATATAAGAGAATCTCCTGCTATAGATATAGTAAAACAACTTGATGAGTCAGGGGCAAACCTTAGACTTTACGACCCAAAAGCAGAAGAAAATTTCAAAAAACTATTTCCTGAAAAGGAAAATATAAAATATGTACAGGATAAATATGAAGCTGTGAAAGATGCAGATGCACTTATCATCATTACAGATTGGGATGAGTTTAAAGAAGCAGACCTTGAAAAGGTTAAAAGTTTAATGAGACTTCCAATTATTATAGATGGAAGAAATATATATGAACCAAAAGAAGTAAGAGAAAAAGGTTTTGAGTACTATCCTATTGGAAGACCACAGGAGAAGATTTGCTAAACTGGTCTTCTCCTTTTTTATAAAGATAGATAGTTTTAAACTTACCTTTATACTTTTTTATAACTGAAAAATTCTTTTTATACTCACACGAAATAATATAATCCCAGTTTTTATTAACATTTGGAGATAAAGTTATACTATTTGTTATTACACTATAATAAAAACATACAGCTTTCTCATTTTTACAGCTTTTATCACAGGAAACATTTTTATTATATTTTGTAGTTTTTGCCATATCTACAGCAATATTTTTTCTTGAAGGTTTTCCTAAGTTATATAACACTTCTGTGCCGTAAGGTATTCTTATTAAAGCCAGTAAAAGCATAGAAAAAACAAAAACATAAAATAACTTAAACTCTTTTAGCTTATAGAGGAAATAACCAAAAACTATAGCCAATAGTGGGAATATTGGCATTATATGTCTTCCATGAATTGTATACATTCCACTTCCGCCAGCAAGTAAAATATAAGGTATATAATTAAGACCTGCTATAATAACTAAAAACCAGATTAATCTATCTGTATCTTTTAACATTTTTTTTCTATAAAACAAAAAACCTATAAGAATAAACAAACTACTTAAAAGAAGCTGTTTGAAGTTCAATATAGGATAAGTAACTATATGCTTTATAGATTTAATAAGATTAAAATTATTCTCTACCCTATTAACAACTTCACCTGAAAGGTCTGTAAAATAGTTTCCAAAATTGCCAAGACTAAAAAACCATACAAGAGGAATAATTAAAGATAAAAACATAGATACTGCAAAATTTAAAATATGCTTTAAATCAATTCTCCTAAAAAAAAGAACACCTGCTATATAGCTTAAAGCAAAAAAAGGAAAGGCATTAAAACCTTTAAACAGAAAAATAAAACCTGTATATATACCTGCTATATAAAACAGCATATCTTTTTTTATGTAAAATCCATAAAATACCAATATAAATAAAACAAAAACAAAGAAAGTAAATATAGAATCCATTTCTCCAATCCAGCCATAGTAGGCAATAACGTCAAGAAAAGTCAGATATATAACACCAGACAAAAGAGCCAAGACAAAATTTCTAAACAATAAATAAGAGAAAAAAGTTATAGACAAACCTGTAACAGCTGTAAAAAATACAGATAAAAAGCGAACTGTTGCCTCATTCCATCCAAAAATCTTTGAAGACAAAATAATAAACCAGTTGTATAAAGGTGGTTTATGAGTGTAAGGTTCTCCAAATAACGTAGGCTTTAAAAAATTATTAAAATAGTCCATTTCATAAGAAACCATAATTCTAAGAGGCTCTTCACCTCGCAGTTCTGGATGGTTCATGTTTATAGACAGTCCAGCTATGGAAAATATAAATATAAGAAAAGTAATAAGTTTTAAATTTTTCTCCCCCATATCTTAAGAAAAGGAGGGATTAACCTCCCTCAAAAATTTTTAAGTTAATCTATTTCTTTGAGCGTTTGTTATACTTGTAGCAAGGGTAATATCTCTTGGAAATTCAGAACCTCTACTTGTTTTTTGTATCTCTAATTTCTCAGTCTGGAAAAAATCTTTTATAAATTCAACTGCCTTATCCTGGTCAAACTCTTTACAGGAAAATATATCTATTGAAAAATACTGTTTTTCTGGAAAAGTATGAATACTAATATGACTTTCAGCTATAATAACAAAACCTGATACACCCCAGTCTTCAGGCTTATCACCACCATCGTACTTAAAAACATACGGAGGCATTATTTTTGTCATGCCTATTTCCTTTGGTAAAACATCCAAAAATTCTACTATTTTTTCTACGCTAGCGAGAGTATTATAGTCCGCTTCGTACCCATCTACCATAAGATGTGGACCAAATCCTAACAATCCATCTATCCTCCTGATAATTAATAACAATCTATTAAAATATTACAATTTTCTTAGTTTGTAAATAGACTTTTTAATTTAAAGTTCTTGTTTAAAATTACGATAAAATAATTTAATTATTTCTGTATTAATACATATTAAGGATACAGTATGTTTAATTTCGATATAAATGATAAGGATTTAAAACTAAGACTTAGATTACTAAATCTTTCTGAAGAGGAATTAAGTTATCTATCAAACACTATAGATAAAAGCAGGTTCAAAAAATTTTTTCATGATATAAACATAGAAAACTCAAAGTTAAAATCTGTTTTAATAGATAAAGATTTCCTAAAGCGTTTTATAACCTGCTTTATAGACAAAAATATAACAGATGATGAAATCAAAAGTATTATAAAATTAGGTAAAACTTTAGAAGAAAAAGACATTCAAGTAAAAGAGATTATAGGACTTTTAAGTATTATTACAGAAAATTTTTTAAAAAACCTTAATACAGAGAAAAGAGAAATATATATAGCAATCTTTAAAAGAATACTTTTAAACCTTTCTTATCTAATAGATAGCTATTTATTAAAAAAAGAAAAAGAAATTTATAGCTTATACATATACTACAGTCTCTTAAGTGATATAAACATGCTGGCTATAAAAGTAGATACCTTAGATAGATTATTTTCTGAAGCTATAAAAATATTAACTGAGAAAGGAAATTTCCTTGCAGCTAATGTGTTTAATTATATAAAAGAAAAAAACAGTCTAAAACCTGTATATATATCAGGTACAAATGAAATTTTAAGAAATATACCAAGAGAAATTAAAGATACTTTTGATATTACAAAAATTACATCAAAATCTACTGATTTTTTCAAAAAACATCCTGCCTTTTACAAAGCTTTACAAAAAGAAAATATCAAAAGCATAGTATTTATCCCTATATTTAAGGGATTAAATCCTTCAAAAGAAAACATAAGTATGGTTCTTGCTGTATATTCAGCTTATAAACCTTCAGATAAAGAACTTAACTTCTTTAGAGATTTATCATTAGATTTAAGTTTTGCTTATGAGAGAATATCAACAAAAGATTACGCAAGTAGAATAGACAAAATAACTCTTCTACCAACAAGAGAAGTTTTAATAGAAGAACTACAAAGAACTATTAGAGACTACACAATAAAAGAAAAAAAGTTTGCTCTACTGGTTATAGATATTGATAATTTCAAATTGATAAATGAAAAGTTTGGATATGGAATAGGTGATGTTCTACTTAGAAGTATTGCAGGTAGGATAAAATCTGTTTTAAAAAGTGAGGATTTTTTATGTAGAATTAGTAAAGATGAATTTGGGATAATATTAAGAGAAATCATAAGTGAAGATAGTATTACAGTTTTTCTTCCCAAATTATATAGAGCATTTAATACACCTTTTGTAGTTGGGAAAGAAAAATTCTTTATTTCTGTTTCTACTGGGATAGGAATTTTCCCTGATGATGGAAGAAGTATAGAAAAAATAATGCTTTGTGCAGAATTAGCTTTAGAAAAAGCAAAAAATCAGGGAAATACTTTTTCTTTTTATAAAGAAACATTATCTAAAAAAACTTTTGAGATAATAAAGTTAGAAAGTCAACTTAAAACTGCTATTGAGAAAAAGGAATTTGTAATTTTTTATCAGCCAAAAATAGATATAGAAAACTATCAGGTAATTGGTGCAGAAGCTTTAGTTAGATGGAAAAAGAATGGGAAAGTCATTTCACCTGCAAAATTCATTCCCATTTTAGAAAAAACAGGTATGATAAAAAAATTAGGGATTTATGTTATAAAACAAGTACTTTTAGATATTAAAAGATGGAAAAATAATTTTAACATACCAGTTTCTATAAATATATCTCCATTAGAGATTGAAGATAAAACATTTATAAACAGCTTTTATAAAATAATAGACGAAAATAAGGATTATATAAAAAATATAGAAATTGAAATTACAGAAACTACACTAATGCAAAACATTGAAAATATTTCAAAAGTATTAAAACAACTAAAAATAAATGGTGTAAAGACTATAATAGATGATTTTGGAACAGGATATTCATCTTTACTTTATCTAAAAAAACTTCCAGTTTTTGCTCTAAAAATAGATAAAGAATTCATAAAAGGAATCGTTGAAAATCAAGACGATTTTCAGATAGTTAAAACTATAATAAACCTTGCCAAAAACTTTGGACTAACCACAATTGCTGAAGGTGTAGAAACAAAAGCACAACTCAATGTTCTTAAATTCTTAGGTTGTAATATAGTTCAAGGATTTCTATTTTCTAAACCTCTTCCTTCAGACGAATTTGAAAAATATATACATAGTTTCTATCATAAATAAAATTCTTATATTATAATATCCTTTAATTTTTGAAAACTACTACCAAAGGAAGTTTAGTGGAAAAAGAATTACTTGATACTATATACAACTATCTTAGCTTATATGGATATTTGGCTATATTTGTTATCACCACACTGGAAACTTCTGTTTTTTTAGGTATGTTTGTTCCTGGTGATACTGTTGTACTATTATCAGGGTTTTTAGCTTCTAGAGATATTTTAAACTTACTTTTTGTTATATTAGTATCTACTGTAGGCGCTGTAATAGGTGATAATATAGGATATTTTATAGGGAAAAAATTTGGTGAACCTTTTTTGCTAAAGTATGGAAAAAAATTTGGTTTCAAAAAAGAGTATCTTGATAAATCTCATGAGTTTTTTGAAAAGTTTGGAGGAATGGCCATAGTCCTTGGTAGATTTACATCACTAATAAGAACATTTGTTCCTGTTGTAGCAGGTATCTCTGAGATGAGCTATAAGAAATTTTTATTTTATAACATATTAGGTGCTGTTTTATGGGCTTCTGTATTTTCCACTGCTGGATATATCTTTGGAAAAAATCTTGATATGTTGATTAAGTATATTGGAATTTCTGGAACGGTTATCATAATTGTACTTATATCACTTACTGGCTTTTTTCTCTTAATCTATAAAAATGGAAAAATAAAAAATGGATAGAGTTGCTCTAATTACAGGTGTATCTAAAGGACTTGGAAAATCTCTTGCATTAGAGTTTAAAAAACATGGCTTTAAAATATGTGGAGTATCAAGGACAAAGCCTGATATAAATATAGACCTTTATCTACAGGCAGATTTGACACAAAAAGAAGATATAAATAGAGTTTACAACAGATTTTTTGAAAATTTTAGTAGAATTGATATTCTCATAAATAATGCAGGAATAGGTATATACGAAAGCTGGAAAGATATAAAAGAAGAAGATTTAAGAAAGGTGTATGAATTAAACTTTTTCTCATATGTTTTTCTAACTCAAAAATTTTTAGATAATCTTATAAAAACAAAAGGAACTATAATAAACGTTTCTTCTGTAGCTGGAAAATTATATGTTCCATATATGGGTGCTTACTGCTCTTCTAAATATGCTTTAAATGCTTTTTCTGATTCTCTAAGAGCAGAGCTAAAACCTTATGGTGTTCATGTTTTAAATCTGATAGTTGGAAGAATAAATACAGGATTTTCAACAAGAGCTTTAGGCTCTTTAAAACCTCCTTCAACACCTTTTAGTCAATCTCCTGAAAACTTTGCAAAAGCTGTTTATAAAGCCTATAAAAAAAGAAAAAGAGAAATTACATTTCCCTTCTGGTATAAATTTTTTATATTTTTTGGAAATTTATTTCCAAACTTGTATGATAGTTTAGCCTTAAAAAGCTGGGAAAAGTCTAAAAAATCTTAGAAAAAAGAACAACCCCAAAAAGAACTAAGATTAAACCAGAGAGTTTAATCATATATATATAATACCTGCTTTGAAGAAATTTTTTACTTTTCTCTACAATAAGAGCAATTGATATTTTTGAACCAACAATACCTATAAAAAAGCCAGCAATAAATGAAATCATGTTGAAAATATTTTCTTCTATAATAAAAGGAACACCAACAAGACCCCAGAATATATATGGATGTGGGTTTAGTATATTAGTTAAAAGTCCTCTTTTTAAAGAAGCTACTGTGTATGAATTTATGTTTATATCTACTTTAGATGCTAAAATGTCCTTTAAGCCATAATACGTTAAGACAATAAAACCTAAAAAGTATAAAGTTTTTATAATAAACTCATGGTTTTGAACATTTTTCAAGAAAAATACAAGCACAATTATAAGAGGAATATCAGTTAAAACAGGAACAATAGAAATAATAAAACCATTTTTAAAATTTCCTTTTATTGTTTCACTTATAAGAACTGCCATTAAAGGACCTGGAGATATTCCAGCAGATATACCAAGCAACAAACCTGCAATAAAAAACTCAATCATATTAAGCCTATGTATTTTAGACCTTCATATAAAAGTCTAAACCCAAATAGTATTAAAATAATACCTAAAATCTTTGTTATGTATACCAGATATTTGCTACTTAAAAATATTCTTCCTTTATAAATCAAAAAGGCAAGTAAAATAGAAGAACCAATAAGACCAGAAAAAAAGGAAAAAATAAAAACAAACCTAGATAAAACATCAAGTTTTATAAGGAAACTTGTAGCTATAACTACCCAGAATATATATGTATAGGGACTAAGTAAATTAACTATAATCCCTTTCCATAAACTGCTTATTATATCTTCAGGTTCTTCAATTTTTCCTGTTGCTTTTATATATGAAAATCTTTTAGTTCTTGTGTGATATATTCCATAGTAAAACAGGAAAATAGAGCCTAAAAATGAAATAACAGCTAAAAACTCTTTTTTGTTAAGGAAATTCTTTAATAAACTAAAAGATAAAAATATGATAGGGATATCTGTTAAAATAGGAGTAAAACTTATAATAATTGCATTTTTTAGTTTTCCATCTAAAGCTTCAGCAATTATAAGAGCTATGAAAGGTCCTGGAGATATTGCTGTGGCAACTCCAAGAAGTAATCCATAAGTAAAAGCCTCTACAAACTGCATCAGTCAGTATTATAAGCTCTATCTCCAGCATCGCCTATTCCAGGAACAATATAACCTTTATCATTCAGACCTTTATCTATCTGGGCTATATAAATTTTCACATCAGGGTGATTTTTCGAAACTCTTTCTAATCCTTCTGGAGCTCCTATTACATTTAAAGATATTATCCTCTCTGGATTTTTGTGCTTTACAACTTTTATTGCATAATCTAAAGAGCCTCCAGTAGCAACCATAGGGTCTAATATAATAGCTGTATGACCTTTAAGGTCTGGAACTCTATCATAGTAAAGATGACTTTCTAACGTTTCTTCATCTCTTTTTAATGCGATAAATCCAGCTTTGGATTTTGGGAGCATTTCTGACACACCTTCTAACATAGGCAATCCAGCCCTAAGGATAGGTATAAACACATATTTTTCTTCATCTAAGGCAGGAAACTTGCTGTTTCCTATCCATGTATTTATCTCAATTTCTATAGTTTTTTCATATTTTAGAGCCTCTATTAAAAGAACTCTTCCAACTTCACTTAAAAATTTCCTGAAAAAATAGCCTTCTGTGTTAATATCTCTTAACTTTGTTATTAAATTTTTCAATAAAGGATGTTCTACATAAAAGACATTCTCCATTGCATCCCCTTTTATAAAATTATTATTAAATAATAGCACTTGTGGACAAATAAGTGTAGAATAATTTTTATAAATTAAATGGAGCTGTTTTATGAAGCTACTTTATTTACTTCTTATCCTTCTTGCACTTATCGCCTTTGTTAAGATGAGTTTTTATCTTGGTTTTATGGCTCTTGGTGTATTTATAGGTATTTTCCTTTATAACTTTTTACAAAAGAAGTTTCAAGAAAGACAAAAAATCAATAAATTGACTCAAAATTAACAGAACATATATTAAATATCACCAAATATAAAATCATAAATGGAGGGCGTAAAAATGCCTATTTATGTTATGCTAACAAAAGTCTCTCCAGATGCAACAAAAAACCCTTCAGACCTTGTTGAATTAGAAAAAGAAGTAAAAGCAAGTATTGAAAAAAATTGTCCGGGAGTTAAATGGATTAAAAATCTTGCAGTTTTTGGACCTTACGACTATTTAGACATTTTTCAAGCTTCAAGTGATGAAGAGGCTGCCAAAGTTGCTATGATTGTAAGGTCTTTTGGTCATGCTACTACAGAAACATGGCCAGCAATAGAATGGGAAAAATTTAAAGACAATATTACTCATATAAGGAAAGCTCCTGCTGAGTAATGTTTCTAAAAGAGCACGATGGATATGTTTTTATCTATAAGGATAAAGGTATAACTTATAAAGAATTAAAAAAAAGAATATCAGTATTTTCTTCTTTACTTGATATAAGTCCAGAAGATAAAGTCTGTATATTTTCTGAAAATCGCCCAGAGTGGGCGATTTCTCTTTTCTCTATATGGAAAAAAGGTGGAATAGCAGTTCCTATAGATTTTATGTCTACTCATGAAGAAGTGGCTTATGTTCTAACAGATTGTAAACCCTCAGTAGTGTTTTGTTCTGAAAATACAAAAGACACTTTAAACAAAGCAATATCTCTTATAAAGCAGAATATAGATATTTTAGTATTTGAAAAGATTAATAACACAAATATTATAGATACTGCTGAGGTTAAAAGAGATAAAGATGATACAGCATTAATATTATACACATCAGGGACAACTGGCCAGCCAAAAGGAGTTATGCTCTCTTTTGATAATCTAATGTCTAACATAGAAGGAATAGTCAATGTAAACATAGCATCAAAAAAAGACAAAACTATAGCCATACTACCTTTTCATCATTCTTATCCGTTAATGGTTTCTCTTTTAATCCCTATATATTTAGGTGCATGTATTGTGTTTTTAGATAGGCTCTCTGCAGATGATATTTTAGAGAAAATGAAAAAATATAAAGTTTCTATTTTAATTGGTGTTCCTCGTCTTTATACTTTATTTCATAGAAAAATTTTTGAAAGAATAAATAAAAATATTTTTACAAAATACCTGTTTAAAATAGCAAAACTAATAAACAGTCAAAAACTATCAAAATTGATATTTAAGAAAGTACATGAAACATTTGGTGGAAATATAAAATATTTCGTCTCTGGCGGAGCTAAACTAGACAAGGATATAGCCACTGACTTATGGGCACTTGGATTTAAGATTATAGAAGGTTATGGTCTTACTGAAACATCACCAATAATAACATTTAATCCGCCTGACAAAATAAAACTTGGGTCTGTAGGAAAACCTATAAAAGATGTACAGGTAAGAATAGAGGATAATGAAATAGTTGTAAAAGGAAGAAATGTAATGAAAGGCTACTACAATAAACCAGAAGAAACTAAAAAAGCTATTAAAGATGGCTGGTTTTACACAGGAGATTTAGGTTATTTAGATGATGAAGGATATTTATATATAACAGGTAGAAAAAAAGAAATTATTGTTCTACCAAATGGTAAAAACATAAACCCTGAAGAAATAGAACAAAAGCTCTTAAAAATCTCAAATCTAATTAAAGAAGTTGCTGTTATAGAGCAAAATGGTAAACTTATTGCAGTGATATATCCAGATTTCGAAAAAATAAAAGAAAGAAACATATTGAATATAGAAGAGACTATAAAGTGGGAAGTTATAGATATATATAACAGAAAAGTTCAAGACTATAAGAAAATCTCTTCTATAAAGATAGTTAAAAAAGAACTTCCTAAAACAAGACTTGGAAAAATAAGAAGATTTATGCTTCCTGAATTTTTAAAAGAAGAAAAGAAAGAAAAAATCGTATCACCAGAACCAGAATTTGAAGAATATAAAGTTATAAAAGAATACTTGAAAGGTATTGTTAAAAAAGATATTAATCCTACAGACCACATAGAGATAGACTTAGGCTTAGATTCCTTAGAGAAGGTTGAATTTCTTGTATTTTTAGAGAAGACATTCGGACTTAATATTTCAGAAGAAAAGCTTGTAAAGTATGGAACAGTAAAGGATTTGGCACAATTAGTCAGAAAAAAGAAAACAAAGTTAGAAACAGTAAAAATAGATTGGTCTAAAGTATTAAAAGAAGATGTAAAAGTAGATATTTTCGAAAACAAATATTCCCTTATATTAGTTAAATACATAACAAAACCTATATTTAAAATCTATTTTAGATTAGATGTAAAAGGACTAGAAAACATCCCTGATTCTCAGTTTATACTGGTGTCCAATCATCAAAGTTTTTTAGATGGATTTTTGATAGTTTCTTCCTTGCCAAACAATGTATTAGAAA
>JALSSG010000156.1 GCA_026984355.1 Hydrogenothermaceae bacterium | reverse complement strand
CTCTATGAAGACCTACAGCATCTACTACAATAGTAAGGTCAAATGTTTCATTTAATGGTAGTTTCTTTATGTTTTCTACAAAGGGTAAGAAATTGTATATATATGGAACATCATCTTTCATAGCACATACTACATTTTTTCCTTTTTTCTTTAAAAATTTATACAAAGCAAGCATTCCTCCTATACCATCTCCATCAGGATTTTCATGAGTAGTTAAAAGGATTTTTCCATTTTCTGCTTTTAGTCTTTCTATAATAGGTACAACTTCAATTTCCATTTTTTCCTCCAGTGTAGGATTTTATAGATGCTCTTTTTGTGATAATTATCTTTCATAGTACGGTAAATTTTATTAAAAAAATCATAAAATTATAAGTTTTTTTTGTCATACGGACATATATCAACAAGGTGGCATTCTCTACATTTTGGGTTTCTTGCAGTACACACATATCTTCCAAATAAAACAAGTGCCTTAGATATATAAACCCAGTTTTCTTTAGAAAAGAAATTAGCCAGGTCTTTTTCTATTTTATCTGGATTATCGTGTTTTGTAAGTCCAAGTCTTTTACTTACTCTTTTTACATGGGTATCAACTACGATAGCAGGCTTGTTAAATGCATTTACAAGTATTACATTAGCTGTTTTTCTTCCTACTCCTGGAAGTTTTACTAAATCTTCTAAGTTATCTGGAACCTGACCATTAAACTCTTCAACTAAAACTTTACAGCATTCTTTGAGTAATTTTGCTTTTCTCCTATAGTAATTTATGTTTTTTAAACTCTGTTCTAGTTTTTCTAAAGGTGCTTTTGCAATATCCTGTGGAGTTGGAAATTTCTTAAAAAATTCTGGGGATATCTGATTTACTTTTTTATCTGTTTCCTGAGCTGCTAATATAGTAACAACTAAAAGCTGAAATGGTGTTTCAAAGTTAAGGTCTATCCAGGGACGTGGAAAATGTTTTTTTAATCTTTCTAACAGTTCTTTTTCTGTAAATGGAGGTTTTACACAGTTATCTTTTTTCTTTACCATTAGAACAACCTTCCTTGTCTGGTTTGTACTTGTTTTTGTTTTTGCTCACTTTCTAATTTTAGGGATTTAAAGCCAAGTTCATCAAAAATCTGTTTTAGCTTTACTATATCTGTTTTTCCTTTTTTTAAATCTTCTATATCTAAATCTATTGGAGCATCTGTTTTTAGCTTTATAAGTTTTTTATTTAGCTGTACTCTCTCTTTAGCTTCTTCAAATGCATTTTTTAATTTTTCTTTAAGCTGGTCTAAATTTTCATATATACCTTCTATGTTTTGAAATTTTTCAAGTAATTTTTGAGCTGTTTTTGGTCCTACTCCATGTACACCAATTATATTGTCTACAGTATCGCCTATTAAAGAGAGATAGTCAACGAACTGCTCTGGATATATTCCGTATTTCTCTTTAACTTTTTCTCTGTCAAATAGATATTCATTTATTGGATTTAGTACTTTTATGTTTTGATTAACAAGCTGTAGCATATCTTTGTCAGGTGTGACTATTATAACTTCAAAGCCTTTTTCTTCTGCTTTCTTAGCCAAAGTTGCAATGAGGTCATCTGCTTCATAACCGGGAATTTCTAATACTTTTATTCCCCATAATTTTAGTATCTTTTTTATCTTGGGAATTTGGCTTTTTAACTCATCTGGAGTTTCTTTTCTGGTTGCTTTGTACTCTTTAAACTCCTTATGCCTGAATGTTTTTCCTGGGTGGTCAAAAGCAACTGCTATATATTCAGGTTTTAATTCATTCATAAGCTTTGCTATCATTCTTATAAAGCCGTATATAGCTCCTGTTGGTTCACCTTTAGGACTTGTCAAAGGAGGAAGTGCATAAAAAGCTCTATATACATATGAAGAGCCATCAACCAGAACAATTTTTTTCATGGATTTACCACAGTTAGTATTATATCTTTATATGGAATTACAAGTTTTTGAGAACCTCTTTCATGGGAAAGATTTACGTTTACACCTGTCTGTGTAAAGTTTATGGATATAATAAAATCAGCCTTTTTTATTTTTTCTGGGTCTAGTACCCACTGTATTGTTTTTATTTTTTCAAATACTGGTTGGAACAATCCTTGAGAAAATCCAGAGCTCATAGAAACACATATGGCAACAAAGTTTCCTTTTGATATTAATCCTTTTTTCATTGAACATTCAGTTTTAAGTATAGCTTCTTTAAATTCTTTGAATAAAACATAAGTTTTTTCTTTAAACGTTATCTTATCATAGTGTACAAGATAATACTGGTTTTCTTTTTCTTTTATTATTGGTTTTTTGAGTTTCTCTAGATAGTTTTCAGTTGCTGATGAAATAGAAAAGATAAAGATTAAGGCTTTGAATA
>JALSSG010000155.1 GCA_026984355.1 Hydrogenothermaceae bacterium | reverse complement strand
TACTCAATGATTTTTTCCCTTCTTTCCATACAAAAGTCTACATCTATATCAGGCATTGAAATCCTGTCAGGATTTAAAAATCTTTCAAAAATTAAACCATGCTTTAGAGGGTCTACATCAGTTATCCCAAGAGCATAAGCTACTAAAGAACCTGCAGCACTTCCTCTTCCGGGACCAACTGGAATTCCATTTTGTTTTGCATGATTTATAAAATCCTGAACGATGAGGAAGTATTCTGGAAATCCCATCTGTTTAATTACATCTATTTCGTATTTTAATCTTTCCTTATACTGCTGGTGTTCTTCTTTTGACAGATTTTTGATTTTTTCCAGTCTCTTTTCAAGACCTTCCCAGGCTAATTTTTCAAAGTACTTTTCTTTTTCTTCATATGTTGCTTCTCTGTCTAATTCTGGTATCTGGTATTTAGGAAAGAGATATCCTCTAGTATCTGCTGTTTCTATTTCTACATTACATTTTTCTGCTATTTCTACTGTGTTTTTTAGAAACTCTTCATATCCACTAAATTTTTTATACATCTCTTCCTGAGATGCAAAGTGAAGTCCTCTAACTCTAAATCTAAAGCCTTTTTTATCTTTTAAAATTGTTCTTGTTTGTAAAGCCATAAGAACATCATGAGCTTCAGCATCTTCATAATTAAGGTAATGAGCATCATTTGTTCCTACAGGTTTAACATCTAATTTCTTTGCCAGTTCTAATAGTCCTTTATTTGCTATATCCTGTTGTTCTAATTCATTAACCTGTATTTCAAAATAAAGGTCTTCTCCAAATATATCTTTAAGCCTTTTTGCATATTCATATGCTTCTTTTTCTTTTCCTTGAGCTATAAGATTAGGTACAAAACCTTTTAGACACGCTGTCAGACATACAAGTCCTTCATGGTATTTTTCTAAAAGTTCCCAGTCTATTCTTGGTTTATAATAAAAACCTTCTGTATATCCAAGGGAGGAAAGCTTCATAAGGTTTTTAAATCCCGTTTTATTCTTTGCCAGAAGTATAAGGTGATAGTTTTTATCATTTAGTTCGTCATCTGACCCTTTTCCTCTTTTTTCAAATCTATTACCAGCAAAGTAGGCTTCCATTCCAATTATAGGTTTTACTCCTACGGATTTCATTTCTTGATAGAATTCTACAGCTCCGAATATATTCCCATGGTCTGTAACAGCTACAGCTTTATATCCTAATTCAGATGCCTTCTTTGCGAGGTCTTTTATTTTAATAGCTCCATCAAGAAGTGAATAATGAGTGTGTAGATGAAGATGTACAAAGTCTTTCCCCATATTTAGACCTCATTGGAAATATATTTTTATTTCGTTTTAGTAAAAATAAAATTTAAAAAATCCTATATGTTAATTCAAGTTAAAAATTTAACAGAAAACGATTTGGATATTGTGTGATAAAGCTTATAAAAGTTTTGATATAACTTCTGTGTCAATTTATAATTTCTTACAGAAAAAAGATATATAGAGGGTAAGATGAGAGCAAGTAGATTTTTTATGCCAACGTTAAAAGAAACACCTTCAGAAGCAGAAGTACCAAGTCATGTATATTTGCTTAGAGCTGGTTTTATAAGAAAACTTGCTGCAGGTATATATGATTTTTTACCTCTTGGTTTTAGAGTATTGAAGAAGATAGAAAATATTATAAGAAAACATATGGATGAAGCTGGAGCGTTAGAATTACTGCTTCCTATACTTACTCCAGCTGAGCTTTGGAAAGAAACAGGAAGATGGGATGTTTATGGAAAAGAACTTTTTAGGTTAAAAGACAGACATGATAGAGATTTTGCTTTAGGTCCAACTCATGAGGAAACAATAACTGACCTTGTAAGAAAAAATATTCGTTCTTATAAAGACCTTCCATTTAACTTTTATCAAATTCAAACAAAGTTCAGAGATGAGGCAAGACCAAGGTACGGTCTTATAAGAGGTAGAGAGTTTATTATGAAAGATGCTTATTCTTTTGATGTATCAGAGGAAATGGCTGTAAAGTCATATGAGATTATGAAAGAAACATATCACAAAATATTTAAAGAATTAGGCCTTGATTATTTAATGGTTGAAGCGGATGTTGGAGCTATTGGTGGAAAATTTTCTCACGAATTCGTGGTTCTGGCAGCAAATGGAGAAGCTCATATAGTTTTTTGTGAAAATTGTGGTTATGCGGCAAATATCGAAGCTGCAAAGTATGAATTTGAGTTAGATAAACTTCCACCTGAAGAAGAAAAACCATTAGAAAAGGTTTATACACCAGATGTAAAATCTGTTGAGGAAGTAGCTAAATTTTTAGGAGTAGATGTAAAGAAAATTGTAAAAACACTTATTTATGTACTTGATGATGGAACTGCTGTTGCGGTTTTGATAAGGGGAGATAGAGAACTAAATGAAACAAAGCTTTTAAATTACTTTAATGCTTTAGATGCTCATCTTGCTACAGGTGAAGAATTAGAAAAACTTGGACTTATTGAAGGATTTGTAGGTCCTATAGGGCTTGATATTCCTGTTTATGCAGATAAATCTGTAGAAGATTTGCACAATTTTGTAGTAGGGGCTAATGAAAAAGATTATCACTACATTAATGTAAACATACCTAGAGATTTTAAACCTATTGAGTTTGTAGATTTTTCTACTGCTAAAGAAAACGACCCATGTCCTGTATGTAAAAATCCTCTAAAAGAAACTACAGGTCTTGAAGTAGGACATATATTTTTGCTTGGAACTAAATACTCTGAAGCTATGAAAGCTTACTTTGTAGATAAAGATGGAAAAGAAAAGCCTATAGTTATGGGCTGTTATGGTATAGGTGTTAGTAGATTAATGGCGGCAGCTGTTGAGCAGAACCATGATGAAAATGGAATAATATGGCCTGAAAACATAGCCCCTTTTAAACTTGAAATTCTTGCTCTTAATATTAAAGATAAAGATATATTAAAAACAGCAGAGAATATTTACGAAAAAGCTAAAGCAAAAGGAATAGAAGTTTTATTAGATGATAGGGATATATCTCCTGGAGCTAAGTTTAAAGATGCTGACCTTATAGGAATACCGTACAAAATAGTAGTAGGTAAGGCATTAAAAGAAGGAAAGGTTGAAATTCAAAAAAGAGATGGTAGCTTGAAACAGTTGATAAGTTTAGAAGAAGTAGATAAATTTTTAGATAGTATAAAGGAGTGATAGATGCATTTTGTTAATAAAAACAGAGCAAAGCAGATAATAGATACATTTCCAGAAAAGAAAGTACTTGTTGTTGGAGACCTTATGCTTGATAAATACCTGTGGGGAAAGGTAGAGAGGATATCACCTGAAGCTCCTGTCCCTGTTTTTGAGGTTGAAAGAGAAACAGTAAATTTAGGTGGTGCATGTAATGTAGCAAATAATATATCAGCCCTTGATGCAAAAGCTTATATAGTAGGTGTAATAGGTAATGACCTAAACGGAAAGATTTTAAAACAGCTTCTACAAGAGAAAAATATAGAAGGAATTCTTGTTGAAGATGATGAAAGACCTACAACGATTAAAACAAGAGTTATAGCTGTAAGCCAGCAGTTAATTAGAATAGATAGAGAAAATAAAGCAAAACTTTCTCCTGAAGTAGAAGAAAAAATCATTCAAAAGATAAATTCTGTTATAGATAAAGTTGATGCTGTAATTGTTTCTGATTATGGAAAAGGTGTTATCACCCAAAAGGTTATGGATACTCTTCTTTCTTCTGGAAAGATGGTTTTTGTAGACCCTAAACCATCAAACTGTTATCTTTACAAGCATATAACAATAATGACTCCAAACAAAAAAGAAGCTTACCAGTGTGCAAAAGCTGATGAAGAAATTTCTGTAGAAGAAGTAGGAAGAAAGATTATGGATTATCTGCAAATAGACCAGCTACTTATAACCCTTGGTGCTGAAGGAATGGCATTATTTGAAGGTAAAGAAATAACAAGGATAAAGGCAAGAGCAAAGAAAGTCTTTGATGTAACTGGTGCAGGTGATACAGTTATTGCTGTACTTACTTTAAGTAAAACAGCTGGTGCAAACTGGAAAGAAAGTGCGTGTATAGCTAACTTTGCTGCTGGTTATGTTGTAGGTGAGATAGGAACAGCTACTGTAGATAGAAAAACACTTCTTTCCTTAATACCTGATTAACCCTTTAGCTAATAATGTTATAATTTTACATAACAGTAATAAATAGAGGTCTTTGCATGCTCATTAAATTCTTTATAAGACCAAGGAAAGGTGTATTAGACCCACAGGGAAGAGCTGTAGCTGAAAGTTTACGTTCTCTAGGTTTTGATAATGTTAAAGATGTAAAAGTTGGAAAGTATATAGAAGTTTATATTACAGATATACCAAAGGAAGAAGCAGAAAAACATGCACACCTTATGGCAAAAAAAGTTCTTGTTAATGAATTAATAGAAGAATATGAAATTCAAATAGTGGAGAACACATGAAATTTGCAGTAGCAGTATATCCCGGTTCAAACTGTGATTATGATACTTTTTATGTTATAAAAGATGTCTTAAATAAAGATGTTAGGTTTATAGACTATAGAGAAACAAAGATAGACAATGTTGATTGTGTAATACTTCCTGGTGGTTTTTCATTTGGTGATTATCTAAGACCTGGAACATTAGCAGCACATACTCCGTTAACACAAGCAGTTGTTGACTTTGCAGAAAAAGGAGGTGTTGTTATCGGTATATGTAATGGTTTTCAGATATTAACAGAAGCTCATCTTCTGCCGGGAGCTTTACTTCCAAATGTTCATGGAAAGTTTGTATGTAAACATCAGTACCTAAAGGTAGAAAATACTGATACTATTTTTACAAAAAAAGTAAAAAAAAGAGTATTAAAAATTCCAATAGCTCATCATGATGGAAACTATTTCTGTGATGAAGATACTCTAAAAACTCTAAAAGAAAATAACCAGATTGTTCTTAGATACTGTGATAAAGATGGAAATGTGACTAAAGATGCAAATCCTAACGGGTCAGTTGAGAATATAGCAGGTATAGTTAATAAAAAAGGAAATGTGTTTGGGCTTATGCCTCATCCAGAAAGGGCATCAGAAAATGTATTAGGATCTTTGGATGGTCTTTTTATATTAGAATCTGTTATTGAAAGCTTATAATGAAGCTCTATTCCCTTTTTAAGAAAAAGGAATTTTTTATAAATCCTGGACTTGAAAGGATAAAAGAGGCCTCTAAGTATTTTGGAAATCCGCATAAAAAATTTAAATCTATCTTAATATCTGGAACAAATGGAAAAGGTTCTACTGCTGCTTTTTTAGAATCTCTTTTTAGGTATCACGGTTATAAAACAGGGTTTTTCACATCTCCACACCTTGTAAAAGAAAATGAAAGGTGGCAGATTAACAGGAAACATATAGAAGATAAAAAACTGCAGTTTTATATAGAAAAAATAAAACCAGCAATAGAAAAATTTAATCTTACATATTTTGAGGCATCTACACTTATCGCTTTTTTATATTTTGCTGATGAAAATGTAGATGTTAGTATACTAGAGGTGGGTCTTGGTGGAAGATGGGACGCTACAAATATTGTAGAACCACAACTTTCTATAATAACAAATGTTTCTTTAGACCATACACATTTATTAGGAGAAACGTTAGAAAAAATAGCAAATGAAAAAATAGGTATAGCAAGAGAAAATAGACCATTAGTATTAGGCTCAAATCAGATGTCCCTCTTAAAAGCTGCTTACAAAAGGAATATAAAGCAAGTATATGTTTTTGATAGAGACTTTAATGTTAATATAAAATCTTTAATTCCTGTTAAGTTTGATTATCATTTTTTAGATATATCTATAAAAGACATAGAGATATCTCTTTTAGGAACGTATCAGGCTGTAAATTGTGTAACAGCATTAACAGGATTTATTGTCTATAATAGAGATTTTTCAGAACAAAAAATAAAAGAAGCTTTAAAAAATACATATTGGGAAGGAAGACTTCAGATTTTAAAAAATAATCCTGTTGTTATAATAGATGGTGCCCATAATGAAGAAGCAGTAAAAAAGAGTTTTCAGGAAATAAAATCAATATATAAGGGAAAAAGCATAATAACTGTTTATTCTGGAATGAGAGATAAAGATTTTAAAAAAATTTTAAAGATAATAAAAGAAAATTCTAATAAGGTAATCATTACAAAAATTCCTGTAGACAGAGGTATAGATGAAACTGATATACCAGATATGTTTGATTTTGTTCCGTCAATAGAAAAAGCAGTAAATAAAGCTATAAAAGAGGCTGATTTTAATACTATTATATTTATCACAGGTTCCCTGTATCTAATAGGAGAAGTACTAAAAATATTTAGAGGTGTGTAATGCCAGTATACGAGATTGCAAAGCTTATTCATCTTGTTAGTGCTGTAATTTTTGGAGGGGTTTTGTTTGTGGAAGTAGTTATGTTGCCTGTTTTAAAGAAAGAATTAGGAGAAGATATGTATAAAAAGATAGAGTATTTAATTATAAGTAAAAGAGGAATAAAGGTAGTGCCTTTATTTGTCCTTGCCCTTTACGTTTCAGGGTTTTATATGTTTCATGTTCATCTAAAAAGCCTAGACCTATCTACTAACTTTGGAAAACTTCTGATTTTAAAAGTATTTCTTGCTGTTTTGATTATTATAGGGGTTATAACAGCTATAATTTTGTTTATTAGAGGAAGGCAAGAAAGTAAGATTTTTGATTATATCCATCTTTTTGCTTTTGTACTTGCTTTTTCTATAATAATTATTGCAAAACTTATGTTTGTCCTTTAAAAGAGATATAAATGGATGGAATTTTATTAGTTGATAAACCTTATGGTATAACATCAAATGACCTGACTATAAAGATAAGAAAAAAGATAAATCAAAAAGTTGGTCATACAGGAACGTTAGATTATGCAGCAACAGGACTTATGATATTAACTGTAGGAAAAGCTACAAGGTTAACTGAATATTTTCAAGGACTTGATAAAGAGTATGTAGCTATTGGTGAACTTGGTAAGATAACAGACACATATGATAAGGAAGGTAAGGTTTTAGAAGAGAGAAAATGTAATATTTCTAAAGATGAGCTTATAAGTATAATAAAATCCTTTGAGGGAACTTATCCCCAATATCCTCCACAGTTTTCTTCAAAAAGAGTAAAAGGAAAAAGAGCTTATCAGTTTGCAAAAAAGGGTATAGAGGTTAAGTTAAAACCAAAGATTATAACTATCTACAAAATAGATATTCTTAATATAGACTTACCTTTTTTTGAGATTAAAGTTCACTGTTCATCAGGTACATATATAAGAACACTTGTAAAAGAAATAGGAGATAAAACAGGTTGTGGAGCTTATCTATATTCTTTAAGGCGTACCAGAATAAATGGTTTTTCTGTTGATGAGGCTGTATCTTTTGAAAAATTATTAGATATGAGTACTCAGGATATAGAGAAACTTCTTATACCAGTTGAAAAAGCTATTAGATTTTTACCAAAGATTTACCTTGATGATGGATTTGATAAAAGATTTTTACATGGACAGCGTTTTAGAGTTCCTTATGAAAAATCAGGTTTAGTACAGGTTTTTGATAAAGAAGGAAGATTTTTAGGTATTGGGAGAGTAAATAAAGAAAAAATTTTAAAACCAGAAAAAGTTTTTTTATAAACTATCTTTTACTGGCACATACATAACAAACACCTGTTTTTGTTTTTGCCCAGTGTTTCGTACCTGATTTTATTTCTAATCTATCTCCAGGAAAAAGCTCAACCTGTCCACCTTCATATCCTATAACTACAGAGCCTTCATAAACCCACCTGACTTCATCATAGCTGTGTGTATGCCAGTCATAAAAAGTTCCTTCACTGTCGCACCATGTATAGATATTACTATATCCCTCCTGTTCTAATATTTGTTTTATTTTTTGTATATCTGATATACCTGTTTTCTTAATTTCTACATTCATTTTCTCTTACCTATGATACTCCAGACTTCATGGTCTATGTTGTGTAGTATGTATTCTGGTGCTTCAACTTCTATTACATATTTATCATCAACTTTTATAGGGTTTCCTTTCTCATCTGTTCTAAATTTTACTTTTCCTGCTAAGTGCTTACCTTTGTAATATTCAACAGTGTTATCTTTTTTTACAACTTTTGTAATACCATGCATATTCATCTGTCTTGTTATAACATCTTCTATAAACTTTTTATCTTTTATAGAAAAAATCCTTGTGTTTATCTGTTCATTAAAGTGCTTATCATTTAGCCATACCAGAAATGAAAATATTATTATAGATGAACCAATAAGAGCTACTGTATAGCTATATTTTGGTTCAAGGAATAAAAAAGATAAACCTATGGCGATAGCTGTTATTCCTATAATGATAGCTACAGCTTTTCCAAAACTCATAATCTCTCCTAATATTCAATTATTTCAGTATTTTTAGGATAATTTATATTAAGATTTATATTTTTATCAAGATATTTTATCTGATTAATTTTAAGTATCAAAAGATTTCCATCACTATCATATATATTTATTTCTTTGGGTATTCTATCTTCAAAAGATATAACTACTTTGTTAATCTGTTTTTTATCTTTAGGAATTAGAATTACTTTGTTTTGTTCTTCCTTTATGGTGAACATATCCTTTAATTTTAAAGTTCCACTTAAGACTTTGAAAATTTTTATTAATGAGATGTCTTCATCTAAATTAGAAATGATAACCTGATTTTCTGATGGTGTATAACTTACGGATTTTTTACCATCTATAAGGATATACTGCTTTTGTGGTTTTTTATAAATTATTTTTATTTTCCCATTTTTTAATATAAAAGCTTCTCCTTCATAAATACTTTTATCAAACCCCTCTATATAAGAAATCTGAATAAATGAAAGGTATAATCCTTTGTGGTTTTTTATTTTACTGAAGAAATCAATAACATCTGCATATGAAACATAATAAAGGAAAAAAAGTAGAAAAAGAAAAATTCTCAACATCAGTATAAAGCCATAGCTAGTTTTCTTCTATATTCTTTTGTTAGCGGATTACCTTCACCTAAAAGGTTGAATATAGCTATCATAGCTTTTCTGGCTCCATCATCTTTATAGCTTCTATCAGTTTGAACTATGTTTAAAAATAAATCTAACGCTTTTTTATAATCACCTTCTAACACTGCACATGATGCCTCTTTAAACATTTTATCAAGTTCTGTTTCTTCACTACCATTTTCGCATGTTCTTTTAAATGTTATAAGCTCTTTTACTGCCTGCGCTTCGTTAAAATACTCTTTATCGTATTCTTTAATTTCATTAAGCAATTTTTCCGCAATGTCTAACTTGTTCTCGTTTATAAAGAATTTTGCTGCTTCTAAAATCACTTTCTTGTTTTCTGGATATTTGTCTAAAAGGTACTTAAATATTTCTTCTGCTTTTTCTCTATTTCCGTTTAAGATTTCCATTTTTGCTTCTTCTAGCAATTTGTCTGCTTCTGTCTTTATGTGTTTTGATAAGATTTCTCTTATTTTCGATTCTGGTAAAGCTCCTACAAACTCATCTACTACCTGTCCATCTATCATAATTTTTACATCTGGTATCCCCTGAACACCAAATTGATGTGCGAGATTTTGATTTAAATCAACATTTACCTTAGCAAGAATAAAATCATACTCTTTAGCAAGTTTTTCTAAAATAGGTTTTAGTATCTGACATGGTCCACACCACTGTGCCCAAAAATCTATTACAACAGGTTTTTCATAGGATTTTTCTATAACTTCCTGTTCAAAGTTATTTTCATTTACATCAATAGAGTAGCCCATGTTTACCTCCATTTAAATATTAGAATATATTTATAAAATAATTTATAATGGTTTTTATAATATTTCAATGTTTTTTTCGTGCGTAAACAATTACTTCTGATGGTGATACAGATATTATCCTTACGTGTTGTATTCCTTCTATAGCTACTTTTACTGGAAGTTTGTTTTCGCCTTCTTTTATCTGAGAGCCGTCTATAAAAACATGTATTTTTGAGATGTCTAAATTCTGTATGTTTTTATCTGTACTTTCTATTATAATTTTTACTCTTTCTGGTTGTATAGCTTCTATTTCTATATCATTTTTCATGTTAACAACATCTATATAACTGTATATCTCAAGATGTGTCTGTTTTTGTGAAGTAACATTTAACCACATCAAAAAAGCAACAATCAAAGATAGAAGTTTCAAATGTAGGTTATTAAATAATATATCCTTTAAAAATTTCATGTTTTTTTACCTTTCTTTTTGAATTTCTTTTTTAGTTTTTGCGTAAATGATTGTTGCTGACCTAATAAAGTAGTCAGGTTTTGTTTTAGAGAAATGGCATCAAGGTTTTTTATAAGTTTTCCATCTACAGCTATAGATATTTCTCCTCTTTCCTCAGATACTACTACAGCTATAGCATCTGTTTCTTCAGATATTCCTATAGCTGCTCTGTGTCTTGTTCCCATATATTTTGGTATGTTTGGATTGATAGTCAAAGGTAAAAAGCAGTGAGCAGATGCTATCTTTCTATCTTTTATTATTACTGCACCATCATGAAGAGGTGTTTGAGGAATAAATATAGTAATTAAAAGTTCTAAGTTTACCTCTGCGTTTAGTTTGACACACCCCTCTATGTAATTTTCAAGGTCTACAGTTCTTTCAAATACAACTAATGCTCCTATTTTTCTCTCAGCAAGGAATGTTATTGCTCTTACAACTTCATCTATAACTCTTTTTTGTGATTGCAAACCAAAATTAAATAATCCACTTTCTCCAAGTTTAGCAAGTCCTCTCCTTAGCTCTGGTTGAAACACAACTATAAGCAAAAATAAAGCAACAGGCCATATATTATCAAATATCCATAAAACTGTAGGAAGATGAAGTATTTTTGCAAGAAGCCATATGGATAATAAAAAGATTAGGCCTATTAGTATCTGCCAGCCTCTTGTACCTGATAAAAATTTAAGTAGCTGATATATAAGTACAGATATTATCAGTATATCTAAAACGTCGTTAAGTCCCATATTTTGGATTTTGTCTAAAATCCAG